>JARRRO010000097.1:0-10267 GCA_037380645.1 Gammaproteobacteria bacterium
CCCATTTTGTTCCCGACAAAATGGTCGAGTCCCGCTTCCGGCATCAAACTTGGAGCTACTGGCCACCAGCCACCAGCTTCGAGTCACGAGAATCGAACCAGCCGCTACGAGCTGTGATTCAGTCCTCGGCTTCCTTCCTCGCCGCGTAGGCCTGTTTCTGCTCCTCGCTCGCCTCCTGCTGGTATTTCTCCTTCCATTCGGCATACGGCATGCCGTAAATGATCTCGCGCGCCTGCTCATAGTCCATGTCTATGCCCTTTTCCTCGGCAGCGGCACGGTACCACTTGGACAGACAGTTGCGGCAGAAGCCGGCCAGGTTCATGAGGTCGATGTTCTGCACTTCGGTGTGCTCCCGCAGATACCTGACCAGGTGCCGGAACGTGGCCGCTTCCAGTTCGGTTCGGGTGTTCTCGTCCATAATCGCCTCCGGGGAAACTGTAGGAATTCACTGCGCGCTATTATACTCTCTCGCCATGCACATAAAACACCGGGAACCGCAGTGAACGAAACAGAATCCAGCCCGCTCCATCACATCGTTATCGTCGGCGGGGGCGCCGGCGGCCTTGAACTGGCCACGAAGCTGGGACAGCGCCTTGGCCGGCGCAGCCTGGCCAAGGTCACCCTGGTGGACGCCGACATGACCCACCTGTGGAAACCGCTGCTGCACGAGGTCGCGGCCGGCTCGCTCAACTATCACGAAGACGAACTCAATTACCTGGCCCAGGCCTACTGGCATCATTTTCATTTCTGGCTGGGACGGGTCGACCGGGTGGACCGTGACAGGCGGGAGATAAGCACCGAACCCTGCCTGGACGAACAGGGCCGTGAATACCTGCCCAGGCGCACCCTGGGGTACGATACCCTGATCATCGCCGTTGGCAGCGTGTCCAACGATTTCGGCATCAAGGGGGTGAAGGAATACTGCCATTTCATCGACGAACGCAAGGAAGCGGATCAGTTTCACCAAAACCTGCTGCGCAACTGCTTCTCCATCCAGGCCCGGGGACAGATCAGGGAGGCCCAGCTGCATGTCGCCATCGCCGGCGGAGGCGCGACCGGCGTTGAACTGGCGGCGGAACTGCACAGCTCGGCCCGCGATCTGGTTGAATACGGTCTCGACAGGATCATTCCCGAACGGGACGTCAAGATCACCATCATCGAGGCCAACGACCGCATCCTCCCCGGACTGCCCCCCCACCTGTCTGAAGAAATCACGGAGAAGATGAGGGACATCGGTATTGAGATACTCACCGGCGAACGCATCAACGAGGCCACGGCGGAAGGTTTCAAAACCGAGAGCGGCAGGTTCATAAGGGCCGAAATCAAGGTCTGGGCGGCCGGCATCAAGGCGCCGGATTTCCTCGCCGGGATCCAGGGGATGGAGATCAACAACCGCAATCAACTGGTGGTCAAACCAACCCTGCAGACCACCAATGACGAAAACATCTTTGCCTTCGGCGACTGCGCGGCCTGCCCAATGATCGACGGCAGCGGCGATGTGCCGCCGCGGGCGCAGGCGGCCCACCAGCAGGCCTCGATGCTGGTCAGGTCCATGCGCTTCAGACTGGCCGGCAGGCCCCTGCCCCGCTATCGCTACGTGGATTACGGCTCGCTCATCAACATGAGCCGCTATTCCACCGTCGGCAATCTCATGGGCAATGTCGCCAAACTATGGACCACCAATGTCTTCGTGGAGGGCTTTTTCGCCAGGCTGGTGTACCGGTCCCTGTACAAGATGCATCAGCTCGCCCTGCACGGCTACATCCGCGTCGCCGCCAACACTCTGGCGAATCTGTTGACCCGGCGCAGCAAACCGCGTTTGAAACTGCACTGAGCGTGACTCGTGAATCGTGAATCGTATTATCGCACTCGCCATTAAGCGTCCCGGGATGACAACTTAAAAACGATTCACGACTTACGATTCACTTATTTTTCGAGTCCGTGCTTCTTCATACGATAGCGCATGGCCATGCGGGTGATGCCCAGATCCCGCGCCGCCCTGGAGACGTTGCCGCCGGTCCGCGCCAGGGCGTCCTTGAGCATTTTCAGTTCCGCTTCCTGCAGGGTCGCGCATTCCCCGCTGTCCGTCTTCTCCATTTTCCCCGGCGCGACCGGGACCGGCGACAGTGACAGGACGTCGGCCTTGATGGTCCCGCCGCTGCTGAGCAACACCGCCCGTTCTATCACGTGTTTCAGCTCCCGCACGTTACCGGGCCAGGGGTAATTCAGCAGTATTTCGCGCACTTTCGCCCCCAGTTGCGGCTTGCCCAGCCCGTAGCGCCTGGCGGTCTGGCCGGCGAAATGTTCCGCCAGCAGGATGATGTCTTCGCCCGTCTGCCGAAGCGGCGGCAGGGTGATACTGAGGACATTCAGGCGGTAATAAAGGTCGGCGCGGAATTCACCGTCTTCCGTCAGCCTGGCTATGTCCCGGTTGGTCGCCGCGATGAACCAGGCCGACACCGGACGCTCCTGGGTGGTGCCGACGCGGCGCACCGTATGCCTTTCCAGGACGGCCAGGAACTTGGCCTGGATATCCAGGTTCAACTCGCCGATCTCGTCCAGGAACAGGACGCCGTCCTCGGCCGCCTCAATCAGGCCCATCCTGGCCACGTGGGCGCTGGTGAAGGCACCTTTCTCATGTCCGAACAGTTCCGCCTCCACCAGCTCCCGTGGCAGATTGGCGCAGTCCACGTGCACGAAGGGCCTGGCGCTCCTGGCGCTGCGATTATGGAGCAGCCTTGCCACCACGTCCTTGCCCGTGCCGGTTTCGCCCAGCAACAGCACCACCGGCGGTGTGGTCCCGGCGCTGCGGGTAAGGGCGCAGATCTGATCCGCCTGCCGCCGGACGTCTTCTATCAGCGGGCTCTCTCCCAGGAAGTTCACGTCCTCGGCGGCGAATTTCTCGCGGACCGTGGAAGAAACCAGCTTCCTGGAAAGCTCGTCCCTTTCCATGACCTTTTCCACGCTCATCATGAGTTCATCCAGGTCCACCGGTTTTTTTAAATAATCCGAGGCACCCAGTTTCATGGCCGAGACCGCATCTCCGATCTCGCCGTAGGCCGACATCACCAGCACCGGAACGGCTTCATCCTCCTGCTCGCGCAGGCGGGCCAGCAGGTCCAGCCCCGATCCGTCCGGGAGGCGCATATCCAGCAGGACCAGATCGAAAGTCTTATCCTTGACCGCGGCATAGGCCGAGGCCAGATCCAGGGCGATGATGCTGTCAAAGCCGGTCCGCGCCAGGCGCTTCTGCACCGCCCTGGCGAACACCCTCTCGTCTTCGACGATGAGCACCTGCCTGCTCTCGCCCGTCCGGGCTTCCGTCGCAGTACCGCCGCTCATGACGATGTCTCTCCGCGCCCGTGCAGGGGGGCGGTGATGGTCACTTCCGTACCGCCCTCCTCCCGCCTGCTGAACTTCAGCTCCCAGCCGTGGGACTGGCATATCTTGAACGCCACCGGGATGCCCAGTCCCGTCCCGTAGCGCTTGGTGGAGGGGCCGGGTTCAAGGTTGCGCGGTTCCGGGTAGAAGGGAATGCCCGGCCCGCTGTCCTGGAACCGGATGATGAACCGCTCCGGGGCACGCTCGAAGATGATCCGTATGTGACCGTTGCGGGGAGAAGCCTCGACGGCATTGGCCAGCAGGCCGCTCAAGGCCTGTTCCATGAGGTCCGGATCCACCTTCAGTTCCATGTCTTCGTGCCAGTTTACCCGCTCCACCCTGATGCCTTTTTCCTGCAGCTTGGGCCGCAACATCGACTGCACCGCGTCGATCAATTGCGAGGCCTTCTTCACGCGAAAGGACGGTTGCAACGGGTGCAGATAGGAAACCAGGGCGTTTACCCAGCGCTCCAGCCGGTCTATGGTCTCGATGATTGCCTCGCCGCTTTCCCTCAATTCATCCCTGTCCGTGGTTTCATCCAGGATCTGCGCCGTCGCCCGGATGCTGGCCAGGGGATTGCGGATGTTATGGGCCACCGCCGGCACCAGGGCGCCCAATGCCGCCTGTTTTTCCGAGTCGACCAGGGCATCGCGGCTGGCCGCCAGGTCCGCCGCCATACGGTTGATGGAGGTGGCGATGGCGGCGACCTCCGTCACCCCCTCCTCCGGGATGCGATGCTTCAGGTCGCCGCGGCTCATGACCGAGGCCCCTTCGGTGACGGTGGCCACGGGCTTGACGAACTCGCGGTGCAGGGTCCGCCGGGTGGCCAGGACAGCAGGATCTTGAACTCCTGGTAGTTGTCTTCGAACTTCGACACCATGCGCTGGGAAAACTTGGGATCCAGTATCTTCATCCTTTCCACGTAACCGACGGCATAGGGATCATTGCTGATCTTGTTCATGTCCTTCTGGATCTCGCGATAGCTCTTCTCCATGGCCTGCACCGCAAGGTCCTCACCATGGCTGCGCGAGTTGCGCCGGAGCTGATTGAACCCCCTGCCGATCTGCTGGGAATATTCCTCGTAGAGCTTGACGGCGCGGGGGTCTTCCAGGACACGGGCGCGGATCACTTCCTGGATCTGCCGGAATAACTCGCCCCGGAGCTGTTCGGTGATATAGATCATGTTGTTGATGCGCACCGATTCGGCCGAAGTCTTCTGCCAGTAATAGGTGGCAGCTCCGGTGAGCAGCCCGGTCACCATCACCAGCAGCAGTAACGCGATCTCGTGGGTCAGCAGCAGCCGCCGCAGGGACTGTTGGATTCGACCGGTCATGGCACCAGTATAGCCGCCGCCGGAAGTGGTTCATATAGACCAGTTACCCCGGCCGGGCCGGTCCGGGAAGACACCCAAGGCAAAATATTAACTATATGATATTAATAGACTTTACCTTGATAATCGCGACGGCATTACGGCTGGCACGAAATTCGCCACTCTCTTGCGGACAGGATCAATCCCGCTGTGCCCCCCGCCCGCGGTCAAACCGGGCCGGCAGCATGCGCGGCAGGACATTGTCATGTCTGGAGACGAGATAGGCGAAGGCGCCGCAGATGTGCAGGACGATTAGTGCAAACAGGGCCACGGAGTTTGCGGTGTGCAGGTCGGTGAACAACTGGTTCAGGTCCGGCGCCTTCCAACCCCAGTAAGGCAGGGGCATGCCCCAGAAGCTGGTCTTGTAACCGCTGAAGGAAGTGGAGAAGTAGCCGGTCAGGGGCTGGATCACCAGCAGCACGTACAGCATGGCCTGAGTATAGTTCGCCAGCTGCCGTTGCCACAGCGGCATGGTTTCGGGCAGCCTGGGTTTGGGATGGGTCAGGCGCCAGCCTATGCGGATCAGGAGCACCAGGAATATGGTGATGCCCAGGGATTTGTGGGTGCTATACAGGATGTGCTTGAGGTGGCCCTCAGGCAGATCGCTCATATACCAGCCCAGGGGGAACATCACGAAGACCAGCACCGCTATGAGCCAGTGCAGGAAGATGCTGACGTTGGTGTAACGCTGGTCGGCGTCCGTGATCACGCCTTGTATATCCTCTAGTTTCTGTTCCATAATCGCCGTGAATTGCCTAATATTGATTAGATGGTCGCGCGCATGAAAATATCCTGCAGACCCCGCCTTCTGGTGCTGTGTCTGCTGGTCCTGGCCGGCGGTGCGGCGCAGGCCGGTTCCTACAACCTGGTCATCTCAAAATCAGAACGTCTTCTGCAGGTAAGAGAGGGTGACACAGTCATCAAGGCGTATCATATCGCCTTTGGCAAGGGTGGGAAAGGCGCCAAGCGGGAGATGGGCGACAATAAGACACCCGTCGGCATCTATCACATCATCGGTTTCAAACCCGACAGCAAATTCTATTATTTCATGCAGCTCGACTATCCCAATCTGATTGATGCCTGGCATGGCTACATGGATCGTCTCATATCGGCAAGGCAGTTCAAGGCATTCGCCGTCGCTTACCGCTTTGGCGAGGCTCCTCCGCAGGACACCATGCTGGGAGGCTATATCGGGATACACGGCATCGGCGAAGTTACCCGGAAAAAACTGGAAATCCATTCCGTATTCAACTGGACCGACGGCTGCATCGCAATGAAGAACCGGGAGATCCACGACTTACGCCGGTTCGTCACCCTGGGTACCCGCGTCACCATCACCGAATAACACCGGTTCCGTACGCCATGCCTGAAAAGGGACAACATCACCTGCTGCTGGTCTGGCTCACCTTCACCTGCCTGCTCGTCTTTGCGCTGTACATATCCTGGATAAACGGCTACCTCTACCTGCTGTTTACCGGAGACAAAAGCCGGATCTGCTGGGTCATCACCCTCCTGTACCTGTTCATCAGCCTGCACTCGGGGAAGCGGATAATAACCGTCTCCGGGCAACTCAACGCCACCAATGAAGTTCGGAGGATAATTACGGAGGCGAAGAATCCCGTCTTCACCGACAGGGGCCACGAAGTCGCCGTGAACAATACCCAGGTTCTGCCAAAATCGCTCGTCACCGAGTACATCCATGACCTGATGCGGAAATATTCTACCCACCGGGTGGAAGAGGCACGTGACAGCGGCAACGACAACAAGGACCTCATCAAAGTTTACGAGTCCAGGCTCAAGGGCCAGCACGAAATCGGTTGGTTCGTGAGTGACCTCATGATCAAGCTCGGTCTGCTCGGCACCATAGTCGGCTTCGTCCTGATGCTGGGCTCGGTGTCCAACGTAACGGATGTCGGCATCTCTGCCATGCAGAATATCCTCAAGCATATGAGTTCCGGAAGGGGCACCTCGCTATACACGACATTCGCCGGACTGATCTGCAGCATGCTGACCGCGCTGCAGTACTACATGCTTGACCAGGCATCGGAGGAGATACTCGAAACGACCAAACACCTGTCCCAGGTCTATGTATTGCCACGGCTGTAAGCGCAATGCCCAAAAGAAGATATACATCCGATCCGTTCACGGATCTCCTTTTCAACGCCCTGCTGGGCTTCACCTTCCTGTTTCTCGTGGCGATCATGTTCATGAACCCGCAGGCCAAGACGGGCATCATCAATCCCAAAGCCGAATATATCCTCACCATCACCTGGCCGGACAATACCAATGATGACATCGACGTCTGGGTGGAGGACCCTGCGGGACAGAAAATCTGGTACAGAAATCCGGAGGCCGGCCTGATCAACCTGGACCGGGACGACCGCGGCATGCTGAATGACACCATCATCATCGACAGAAAAAAGGTGGCAAACCCCCTCAACCAGGAGGTGGTTACCATCCGCGGCATCGTAAAGGGGGAATATATCGTCAACCTGCACTATTACGCGTCGGGGACGAAAAAACCGGTGCCCGTGAACGTGCGGCTGGCCAAGGTGAACCCGGTCCTCAAGGTCGTCTATTACGGCACCGTCACCCTGGAGAAACAGGGGGTGGAAAAGACGGCATTCCGCTTTACGATAGACAGTAACGGAGATGTGACCGACATCAATCATTTGCCCAAGAAACTGGTTATATTGAAAAAATAAGCCGGGAGAGTAAACGTGCTTACACTAGGTATGTCAGGATTAATCGCCGCCTATGTGCTCATCGCCCTGCTGCTGTTGAGCATCAACCTGTATTCGAAGTGGTCATGGCCGGTGAAGGCGGCTACTATTATCATTACCAGCGGTTTTTATGCAGTATCGTACTATTCGTTCCCCGCGCTGCTGGGCTGGCCGACCACGGAGGCCATGCCGCAGAAGTTCAAACTGAACGCCGTCCAGGTAGTGCAGCCGGATAAACAGAAGAAGACCAAAGGAAAAATCTACCTGTGGGCCACGGAACTCAAGGACCTGAAACCCGTCGGCATGCCCAGGGCGTATAGGCTTCCCTACAGCGAAGCCCTGTTTGAAAAGGTGAACAAGGCCAGGATCAAGATGAGTAAGGGTATGGAGCAACTGGGGGAATACAAGAAACCCAAAAAGGGATCGATACTTATCATGGTTCCCAAGACCAGCCCGGTATATACCCCGATCAAGTTCTACGATCTGCCCAATCCCCTGTATCCCGAGAAATAAACGTGTTCAAGCGGCGGCAAGCCATACTGTCGGATGCCCTGGTCATCACCAGCGCCACCGCGACGGCGTGGCAGACCCTGACCGACAATATTGATATCTCCTGCTCCCATACCACCAGGCTGCAGCTGCACTGCGACTACCGGTTGCTCATACCGGAACCGCCGCTGTCCATCGAGGCGAAGTACAACAACAAGGCACTCCCCCTGACCAACAAGGATATGTATCCGTGGCCGGGGGCCGTAACCGCCGTGCTGCTGCTGGTGGATACCAGCGACCCCGCCCGGGAAGAAGTAATCAGGCGCAATCAGGATCAGATCAACGCCATCGTCAACCATGCCAAACCCTATGATCGCATCGGCCTTGCCAGCTTCGACAAGGATTTGAAGATCGAGGCCCCCGTTGGCAGCGACAAGGATCGCATACTCAAGGCGGCGGCCGGGCTGCGGGCCACCGGCATGACTACGGAACTATACCGCAACACCATCCAGGCCATCGACGTGCTGGCCGGGATCAAGGCCGACCGAAAGGTCATCTTTCTGCTCTCCGACGGCCAGGCCGAGGACAAGGCCTATTTTCATCAGGACGTCATCCGGGCGGCCAGGAAACACGATGTCATCATCAACTCCCTGGGCTATCCGCGCTCGGTGGCCCTGTCGGTCGCCCTGCAGACCCTGCGCCGCCTCAGCGATGAATCGGGCGGCGCCTACGTGGAGGCCGACAATAACTACCACCTGCCCGACAACTTCCTGAGGATGCCATTCGACAACGTCGACCGGGGCGGCCGCTTCCGGATCAGCCTGGCCTCTCTGACCGCCCCTGCATCGGCAAAACCGGCCGTACACCTCATATTCGGCACGGACGTGGGCGATATCCAGGTCAACGTGCCGGTGAACCTTCCCGCGCCCGCACCGGCTGCATCCGGCCAGGCGCCGGCCTCCCCCGCCGCCGCGACGCCCGGTGGTGAAGAGGACGTCCTCGACGCCTGGCTCTGGTACGGCGTACCCGCCGCCCTGCTGCTGCTTATCGTTCTGGCCGCCGTCAGCCTGATACTGCTGACCCGCCGGCAGACGCCGGTAAAATCCACTGGGACAACCTCGCCGGCGGAATTCAAACCCTACGCCTACCTGATTGCGCAGGATGAAAAGGCCACCCGCTATCCCATTACCCGGACTACCTGGCGCATAGGCCGCAGCCGGGACAATGAAATGACCCTGGATGACAATTCCATCTCGCGCCGCCACGCCGAGATACAGCGACTGGCCAATGGCAGGTTCATGCTCTCCGACCGGGACTCCCTGAACGGCGTCTTCGTAAACGATCACAAGGTCAACAGGCACATACTGTCCGAGGGGGACATCATTGAAATCGGGGACTTTTTCCTACGCTTTACCCAGAACCCGTTGGATTACCAGCTGGCCGAGGACACCGTGATGATGAAGACCAAGACTCCGATCCATTAACGGCCGTGAATGGTGAATCGTAAATCGCAGTTACCGGGATGACGAGACTTTTTACGATTCACGATTTACCAGCTTTTTGATGCATGCCTGCAGCAGGTCATAAACCCTCTCATACGAGTACTCCCGGCCGTCGCTGCCGAACAATTCCCCGGCGTGCTCGTGCATGAGGAGGATCACCCTTCTGACGTCGACACCGCCGTTCCGGGTGAAACAGCGATCGGGCCAGGCGGCCAGGACCGACAGGGCAGCCCCCAGGATAGCCTCATTGCCGGCGTAAAAATCCGTCTCCGCCCCGTCGCCGGGGGCCGATAAGGGGTCCTGCTTTACGGTCTGCAGGATGAATTCCATCAGGTTTCGGAACGCCTCCGGGACAGGGCGGCCGGCATCCGCCACCCAGCGGTACACGGCCCGTGGCGAGGCTGTCCACAGCGAAGGTTCGGCGCCGGGGTTGTCCACCCGCAGCGACCCTGCCGCCACCGCCGCCGCCAGTTCCTGCCACAGCGCCGCCAGCGGCTCGTCCTCTCCCCCTGTTTCGGGATCAACACCCGCCAGCAGCGGCACCGCCTCGTCGCGGAGCCGCCAGTGATCTTTCTTCAGCCACGTTTCATAGAGCTTTTGTTGAGCTAATTCGTCCACGTATTGTTTCCTGCCCATGCCTGGTTATGCGATTGCTTTAGAAAGTGAGTAGTTAGTAATAAATAGTCAGTAAAAAAACCATTGAGTCCGTCATTCCAACGAATGCCGGAATCCAGTCAATTCAAGTGTTCTTTGATCTGGTGCACAAACATAAGCAGGTTGCATAAATACAAGGATGATTTGTC
>JARRRO010000098.1:0-6147 GCA_037380645.1 Gammaproteobacteria bacterium
GGCTACGACCTGGGCGCGGGCATCCTCATCCCGTTTGCGGCCCCGGCGGAGAAGGACCGCATGATCGCCTCCATTGGTCCGTTCTGGGACGCCAACGAGACCTGGCTGGTGCTGGCCGTGGGCATCCTGCTGGTGGCCTTTCCCGCGGCCAACGGGGTGATCCTGTCCAGCCTTTATCTGCCGGCGTCGCTGATGCTCATCGCCCTGATCTTCCGCGGCGTGGCTTTCGACTTCAGGGTCAAGGTCCGGGCGGCGCACAAGGAACGCTGGAACAATGCCTTCTTCGCCGGCTCCCTGCTGGCCAGCCTGTGCCAGGGCTATATGCTGGGTTCCTACATCATCGGCTTCAAGCACGGCGTCACCGACGTGGTCTTCGCCCTGCTGGTGGGCTGCGCCCTGATCGCGTCCTATTCCCTCATCGGCGCCTCCTGGCTGATCATGAAGACCGAGAGCGAACTGCAGCGCAAGGCCGTGCGCTGGGCCCGGTTCAGCCTGTACGTCACCATCGTGGGCATCGCTTTGATCTCGATAGCGACGCCCCTGGTAAGCGAGCGCATCTTCCACAAGTGGTTCGACTTTCCCAACATCATATTCCTGGCGCCCATTCCGCTGATGACGGCGGGGCTGCTGGTGGCAATGGCATTCGTCCTGCGGGAACTGCCGCGTCCGGACGACCGTTACTGCTGGGTGCCCTTCACCATGACGGTGGCCGTGTTCATCCTGTGCTTCTACGGCCTGGCCTACAGCTTCTTTCCCTACATCGTCCCCGAAAGGCTGACCATCGTCCAGACCGCCAGCGCCCCGGAATCCCTGAAGTTCATCCTGGTAGGCGTGCTCATCGTGTTCCCCATCCTGATCGCCTACACATTCCTGGCCTATCGGGTGTTCCACGGCAAGGCCACGGACCTCAGTTACGACTGAACGGAAAGTAACTAGTGAGTAGTAAGTAGTGAATAGTAAATGATCAGGCGTGAGGTCTGATATCAGCGCTTCCTTAAATGACTATTTACTATTCACCGATGTTCTCTGTGGCTCATCGATCTTGTCTGCTTGCGATACTCCTGTTCCTGGGGGGCTGCGCCAGCATTCCAGTTGCCCATGTGGCGTCGCACAGTCCCCCGGCGAGCGGCGCGCTGGGGCCGGACATTGCGCTGTGGTCGTGGAATATCGAAAAAGGCCAGGCGCGGCAGTGGCGGCAGGCGCTTAAGAACCCGGCGCTGCTGGAACGGCTGAACCAGGTGAATCTCCTGCTCCTGCAGGAGGCCTGCGTCAAACACAACGGCCAGCTGCAGGATCTGGGCAAGCTGCTGCAGCAGCGCGGCTTCGGCTGGTGGGTGGGCCTGGCATTCGACTCCTTCTGGTTCGGCTGCGGCCTGGGTATCACCACCGGCGTGGCCACCGCCGCCCGGATCATGCCGTTGCAGGTGACCGGCCTGCGCAGCCAGGGCCGGGAATTCGGCATCACGCCCAAGACCGCCCTGGCGCTGACCTTCCACCTAAAGACCAGGCCTGGAACCTTGCTGGTGGTCAATGCCCATTTGTTGAATTTCCAGTTCTTCTCCGAGCACTTTTACCGGCGGCAGTTGCAGCGCATTGTCGATCTCATCGCCGTGCACCGGGGCCCGGTCATCTTCGCTGGCGACCTGAATACGCGCACCCGCTATCGCTCGAAACTGGTACGTGGCATCGCCGCGGCGCTGTGCCTTAAATCGGCGTTCAAGACGAAGCAGGGATCGAAGCAGGGCGAGAGAAAGCATCCCCTGGATCACATTTTCTACCGCGGCCTTGAGCGGATCTCCGCCGTTGTCGGCGACGAGATTAGCCGCGACTATTCCGATCACAACAGCCTGTACGCCGTCTTCAGCACCACTCCCGTCTCCCCGGAGGAATGCCAGCCGCGGCCGCAGCAGGCCGAGGCACTGTTATCGGATGATGATTGAAGCCGTGCCCGCCTGTACGTTTCCGGATCAGATTTCTCCCGCCTGTTTCTGCCGCGAGGGCACGCTGAACGTCTTTCTGTCCTCCAGGCGCATGGCGGTCAGGCGGCGCCCCCAGACGCAACCGGTGTCCAGGGGATAGACATTAAAGGGAGTGAAGTCGGTAAGATTGCCGAAGGGCAGGCTGGCCCAGTGGCCGAACAGCACGGGGACGTGGCGGGTGCGGCGCTCCTTCATGGTAAACCACGGGATGAGGTGGGGAGCCTGCCCGCCCGGCGGTCCCTTGTCCGCGAGATCCAGGCGTCCGTCCCTGTCACAATAGCGGATGCGGGTCAGGCAGTTGGTGATGAAGCGAAGCCGGCCCATGCCATCGAGGTCCGGTGACCATAGATCGGGGTGATTGCCGTACATGGACTCGAAGAACTGGGTGGCCTTCTCACCGCGCAGTTCCCTGTCCACCTCCGCGGCACAGTCCTGCGCCAGTGCCAGGTCCCATTGGGGCGGCAGCCCGGCGTGCACCAGCAGAAAGCCCGACTCCCCGTCGTAATGCAGCAGGGGGCGGCGTCGCAGCCAGTCCAGCAACTCTGTTTTAACCTCGGCGGCGAGGACGTCGTATATGGTGTCGTGCTTGCGCGGCGTCATCTTGCCGGCCGCTATGGCCAAAAGGTGCAGATCGTGGTTGCCCAGGATGGTGATCGCCGTATCACCCAGCTGCTTCACGAAGCGCAGGCACGCTAATGACTGCGGACCGCGGTTGACCAGGTCGCCGGTGAACCAGAGCCGGTCGCGGTTCGCGTCGAAATTGATATGATCGAGCAGGTCCAGCAGTTCGCTGTGGCAGCCCTGCACATCGCCGATGGCGTAGGTGGGCATCAGTGCAGGGTGACGGAGGAGGCCAGCCGGAACAAGGGTATGGGCGCCTCGAACAGCACGCCGTCGTCGGCGATAAGGTCGTAGCTGCCCTGCATGCAGCCCAGCGGCGTCTCCAGTACCGCGGCGCTGGTGTAGCGGTAGCGTTTGCCCGGCGGCAGGTAGGGCTGCTCGCCGACCACGCCTTCTCCGTGAACTTCCTGGATCTTGTTGTTGGCGTCCGTGATGAACCAGTGGCGTTTCAGCAACTTGGCCGCGATATTGCCGGTGTTCTCGATGGTGATGGTGTAGGCGAAGACGTAGCGGTTGCGTTCCGGCAGGGACTGCTCCGGCACGTAAGTGCTTTCAACCCGGATGGTCATTTCGTAACGGGGATCGTCTGGCATGGGACTATTTCACAAGATCGCCCCAGGCGACGCAAGCCGCCGGCGGGCTTACGCCAGCAGGGAATCCAGCCTTTCCAGCCGGCGGTAGGTGATGGCTTCGGTCAGGTGTGCCATGGCTATGGTCTCGCTTTCCGCCAGATCGGCGATGGTGCGGGCGAGCTTGATGATGCGGTGCAGGGCGCGGGCGGAGAGATTGAATTTCGCGATGGCCCCTTCCAGCAGGCGGGTCTGCTCCGCGTCCAGCGGGCAGTAGCGCTCCACCTCGCGGCCGGTCAGTTTGTGGTTGGGCTTGCCGGCCCGGCATTGTTGCCGGTCCCGGGCCCGCATCACCCTCTGGCGGACGTCGCGGCTGGTCTCGCCGGGTCCACCGGCGCGACGCAGGATGGCCCCGGTCATGGTGGGAACCTCCACATGCATGTCGATGCGGTCCAGCAGTGGCCCGGAGATCTTGGCACGGTAGCGCCGGATCTGATCGGCGCTGCAGCGGCAGCGGCCGGAAGGATCACCCAGGTAGCCGCAGGGGCAGGGGTTCATGGCGGCGATGAGCTGGAACTCGGCGGGGAATTCCGCCTGTTGGGCGGCGCGGGAGATGCGGATGCGACCGGACTCCAGCGGTTCCCGCAGGACCTCCAGGACGCGGCGGTCGAACTCCGGCAGCTCATCCAGGAACAGCACGCCGTGGTGGGCAAGGGAGATCTCTCCCGGGCGCGGCTGGCTGCCGCCGCCCACCAGGGCTACCGCCGAGGCGGTGTGATGGGGCGCGCGGAAGGGCCGGCGTTTCCACATCCCGGCCTGGAAGCCGTGGGTGCTGATGGACAGCACCGCCGCGGTCTCCAGCGCCTCCGCCTCGGTGAGGGGCGGCAGGATGCCGGGCAGGCGCTCCGCCAGCATGGTCTTGCCGGTGCCCGGCGGTCCGATCATGAGCAGGTTATGGCGGCCGGCGGCGGCGATCTCCAGCGCCCGCTTGGCCTGGAACTGGGCGTGGATGTCGGCCAGGTCCGGCTCCGCGGCCTCCGGTCCCCGCAGGCGGTGGGCCCAGGGGCTGAGGGGCTTCTCGTCATTGAGATGGCGGCAGACCTCCAGCAGATGGGAGGCGGGCAGGACGTCCAGACCCTGGATCAGGGCGGCCTCGTCGGCGTTGGCCGCCGGCAGGAGGAGGCGGCGCTCGGCCTCGTGGACGGCCCTGGCCGTGGGCAGGCTGCCCAGCACCGGCCGCAGGTCGCCGGTCAGGGACAGCTCACCGATGCACTCATGTCGCGCCAGGGGACCCGCGGCGATTTGGCCGGAGGCGGCCAGGATCCCCAGGGCGATGGGCAGATCGTAACGCCCGCCTTCCTTAGGCAGATCAGCCGGCGCCAGGTTGATGGTGATGCGGCGCAGGGGATATTCGAAGCAGTTGTTGAGCAAGGCGCTGCGCACGCGGTCCTTGCTTTCCCGCACCGCAGTCTCAGGCATGCCGACGATGGACAGGCCGGGCAGGCCGCGGGAGAGGTGGACTTCAATGGTGACCTGGGGGGAGAGGATGCCCGTCAGGGCGCGGCTGTATACGGTGGCAATATCCATCTGCCTGTTCCTTGGAGATCCCTCTTTTTGGATGCAGGTACTGTGTTTATTCTTTCCGCTGTTTGTGTTCGTCTTCCAGTTGCTGTACGCGGCCCTCCAGCTCCTCCAGCAGCGCCCGCGTCCTGCTCAGCAGTTCCGCCTGGATATCGTATTCCTCGCGGGTCACTAGGTCCATGCGGGCGAAGGCGGCGTGCAGGGCTGCCTTGAGATTATGTTCCAGCTCCGCCCGGGCGCGGTGCACGTCGTCCGGCATCATGCGCATGACATCTTCCAGGAAAGCATCGATTTTGCTCTGGTTCAGCATGGCCGCATTGTAGCAAGCGCCGCTGCCCCATTTGAAGATCGCCCGCGGGGCAGGACGCCCGTCCAGGCACCAATGCGGTGCGTCGTCAAACCGGGTTGGGCAGCAATGGTGCAGATTGGTTCCCCCGCCGGCCCCCGCTCCTTTCTATAAAACTGATACGAATCAAGCGATTGGACAGGGTTTCTTAATCGAGCCGGTGGTGGCACGGATCCTGCGCTTACAGGACGTCAGAGTATTCCAACTAAAAATCTGATGTCTTTATTTAATTTGATTGGAGGAAAGTTGATGAAAAGCGTAATGACAAGCAAGGCTGTTATGGGAGATGGCATGATGAAGAAGGTCAGCCTCTGGGCAGTGGCAGGTTTACTGGGGTTGTCGTCCTTCGCCGCGATGGCGGACTTTACGGGGAATGTCGGGGTATCCACCAACTATGTGTTCCGCGGCGTGTCCCTGTCCGGGAACAGCGCCCAGGTCTCCGGCGGCCTGGACTACAGCCACTCGTCGGGCCTCTACGCCGGCACCTGGATCTCGAATATCAGCGGTGCCTACGAGTGGGACCTGTATGGCGGCTACAGCGGTGAGTACCAGGGCTTTGGCTACGATGTGGGCTATCTGTACTACAAGTATCCCGCCCTCAACAACGCCGACTACGGTGAGGTCTATGGCAGCCTTTCCTACAAGTGGTTTACCGCCGGCGTCGCCTATACGGTCAACAGCCAGGTCAACAGGTCGCCGCTGTCACAGGATCTCTTTATCCCGGGCGACGTGTACTTTTATGGCAAGGCCAGTTTCGATCTGGGCAATGACTGGAGCCTCGGCGGCACCATCGGCTACTACGACTTCAAGGAAGACAAGAAGGTAACAGGCCTCAAGGCCAGTTATGTCCACGGGCGGATCGATCTTACCAAGTCGGCCGGCAAATTCGGCGACTTCACCGCCAGCCTGTCCCTCGCGGAGAAGGCCCCGGCGTCGGGCGCCACCGGTGACTTAATACCGATGATATCCTGGAGCAAGTCCTTTTAGGAGGGGGCGCTCCGGTAAACCGGGGGATCCCGCGCAGAGGTCGGCGGGATCGCCTTTCAAAAAA
>JARRRO010000099.1:0-7985 GCA_037380645.1 Gammaproteobacteria bacterium
CCCCTCCAAGGCGCTGATCCGCTCGGCGCGTTTTTTGGCCAGGGCCGAATCCGCCCGCGAACTGGGCTTTGCCCGGGTCAGTGTGGATTTTGACTTCGCCGACGTCATGGAACGCGTGCGCCGCGTCGTCGCCGCCGTCGCCCCCCACGACTCCGTCGAACGCTATACCGGCCTGGGCGTCGACTGCGTCCATGGCCGGGCGCACATCACCTCGCCCTGGTCAGTGGAGGTGAACGGCCGCACCATCACCGCCCGCAATATCATCGTCGCGGCCGGGGCCCGGCCCCTGGTCCCGGCCCTGCCCGGCCTCGAGGAGGCCGGCTGCCTGACCTCGGACAGCGTCTGGGAACTCAAGACCCTGCCGCCGCGCCTGGCGGTCCTCGGCGGCGGCCCCGTCGGCTGCGAGCTGGCGCAATGCTTCGCCCGCTTCGGTTCCCGGGTGACCCAGGTGGAGCTGCTGCCGCGCCTGCTGCCGGGCGAGGACCCGGATGTCTCCGCCCTGGTGGAGGAACGCTTCCGGGCGGAGGGGATACGCGTGCTCACCGGCTGTCGTGCCGCGGCGGTGCGGCGGGATAGCGATCGCAAGATCCTGGTCTGCGAGAGAGACGGCCGCGCCGAGGAGATCGAATTCGACGAGCTGCTGGTAGCGGTGGGCAGGAAGGCCAATACCGACGGTTACGGGCTGGAGGAGGCGGGAGTCTCCCTGAACCGGGACGGTACCATTGCCACCGACGGCTACCTGCGCACGGCCTGCCCCTCCCTGTTTGCCTGCGGCGACGTCACCGGCCCCTACCAGTTCACCCACACCGCCGCCCACCAGGCCTGGTACGCCACGGTCAATGCCCTGTTCGGCCCTTTCAGAAAATTCAAGGTCGACTATTCGGTCATTCCACGGGCCACCTTCACCGAACCCGAGGTCGCGCGGGTGGGCCTGAACGAAATCGAGGCGGAACGGCAGGGTGTTGCCTGCGAGGTCACTCGCTACGACATGCGCGAGCTGGACCGGGCCATCGCCGACGGGGCGGCCGGCGGCATGGTCAAGGTCCTGACCGTTCCGGGCAGGGACCGGATCCTCGGCGCAACCATTGTCGGCGAACACGCAGCCGATCTGATCACGGAATACGTCAGCGCCATGCGCCACGGTTTCGGGATGAACCGGATCCTGGGCACCGTTCATATCTACCCCACCCTGGCCGAGGCCAACAAGTTTGCGGCGGGGGAATGGAAAAAGGCCCACGCCCCGGCCGGCCTGCTGAAGCTGGTGGAACGCTTTCACCGCTGGCGCCGTGGATGAAACAGTGATTCGTGAATAGTGAGTAGTGAACAGGAACCAAAAAACGGTAAAGAAAGCATAACGAAGGATGTAATACAGGGATGTATCACCATTTTCAATGACCTCTGGTCATTGAAAATAAAGGCGAACGGAAATCACATTTTCGTTCGCCGTGCTCTGAGAAGTCCGGGACGGACTTTATTCAGAGCATTTTAGATTTCGGCGGGATCCTCGTGGATGATGACGTCCGCGCCGGGGAAGGCCGCTTCCAGCCTGGCCTGGACGTCGTCCGCGATGCCGTGGGCCTGGTACAGGTTAATCCCACCGTCCAGTTCCAGGTGCAGCTGGATGAAGACGTTCTTGCCGGAGGAGCGGGTGCGCAGATCGTGCATGGCGATGACTCCGGGATTCTCGTGGACGAGCTTCTCGATCCTGTCCCGGTCCGTGTCGGGCAGTTCCTTGTCCATGAGCTGGTCCAGGGACTGGCTGATGATGCGCCAGACCGAATAAATAATGTAGCCGGCGATGATGAGGGCGAATACGGGGTCCGCCTGGTTCCAGCCGAAATAATAAGTCAGCACCAGGGCCGCGATGACACCCAGGTTCATGGCGATGTCACTGACGTAATGAAAGGAGTCGGCGCGGATGGCGAGCGAGCCCGTCCTGTGGATGACATGCCGCTGGTATAACACCAGGATAATGGTCAGGACCAGGGACACCACCATGACGCCAATGCCGAATTCGCCGCGCTCGACGGTGACCGGGTGCAGCAGGCGATCCACGGCCTCGAAGGCCAGGAAAACGGAGGAGCCAGTGATGAAGGCCGCCTGGGCGCGAGGCGTAAGTCGCCCGCCGCATCAGCCGGGAATCGATTTCATCCAGGTATTCCATGGTCGCCATACAGTGCACCGTGACGACATCCCGCGTCGCTGCGCCCGGGATGCCGGGTTCAGGTGGCGCCGGTACATCTGTCAAGGTGTCATAAAGCCTGCACGCAAGACCGGTACCGCTGTGTCATTCCAACGCGCCACTGTGATAGTCTGATAAAGGGTGGTACTTCTATCCGGATTATTTCATAAACCCGCAGAAAGGGAAACGTAACCATGAGCAGTTATGACTACGATCTGTTCGTCATCGGCGCGGGCTCCGGCGGCGTGCGCGCGGCGCGCATGTCGGCCGGTTTTGGCGCCAGGGTCGCCATCGCCGAGGACCGTTATCTGGGCGGCACCTGTGTCAACGTGGGCTGCATTCCTAAGAAACTCTTTGTTTATGCCTCGCATTTTTCCGAGGACCTCAGGGACGCAGCCGGCTATGGCTGGAAGATAGGTTCGACCTCCTTCGACTGGCACACTCTCATTGAAAACAAGAACGCGGAAATACACCGCCTGAACGGGATCTACGAGCGTCTGCTAAGCAATGCCGGTGCCACCCTCATCAACGGCCGTGCCGTGATAAAGGGCTCCCACACCGTCACCGTCAATGACAGGGATTATACAGCGGAAAGAATACTGGTGGCGACCGGCGGCTGGCCGACAGTACCGGATATCCCCGGCAAGGAACACGTGATCACCTCTAATGAGGCCTTTTACCTGGAATCTTTGCCCGAGCATATCACCATAGTGGGTGGAGGTTATATCGCCGTGGAATTCGCCGGCATCTTCAACGGCCTGGGTGTCGACACCACCCTGCTCTACCGCGGCCCCCTGTTCATGCGCGGATTCGATGATGAACTGCGTGAAGTTCTGGCGGACGAGATCAGGAAGAAAGGCGTCAAGCTGCAGTTCAACGCCGATGTCGAGCGCATAGAAAAATTCGGCGACAAATACACCGTTCATGTCAGCAGCAAAGACAGGGAGTTCCCTTCCCCCGAACCGTGGACCACGGATCTCGTCATGTATGCGACAGGCAGGCATCCCATGACGTCGGGACTGGGACTGGAACAGGCCGGCGTGGAATTGAACTGGAACGGAGCTGTCGTCATCAACGATGACTACCAGTCATCGGTCCCTTCCATCTACGCCATCGGCGACGTCACCCATCGCTTCAACCTCACCCCCGTGGCCACGGCCGAAGGCACCGCACTGGCCAGAAACCTGTACGACAACGACTCGGAGCGCGTCAGCTACGAGGACATCCCCACCTGTGTCTTCAGCCAGCCCAGCCTCGGTACCGTCGGTGTTACGGAGACGGAGGCGCGCGAGAGATACGGCGAGTTCGAAGTCTACAAGACTAGCTTCAGGTCCCTGAAACTCACCCTGACCGGCAGCGAGGAAAGGACCTTCATGAAGATACTGGTGGACAGGGCCACCGATCGGGTAGTCGGTGTGCACATGATCGGGCCGGAGGCCGGCGAGATCATACAGGGCATGGCCGTGGCCATGAAGGCGGGGGCCACCAAGTCGCAATTCGACGCCACTATCGGCATCCATCCCACTTCTGCGGAGGAATTCGTCACCATGCGGGAACCGTCCGGGTGATCGCCGGGCGTCAGGGAGTCCGCCTAATACGGTAAGCGGTAATCCACTCGAAGCCCAGGCGGCCCGGCCGGGTTCCCACGATCAGCACGGATCGGTCCACCTTCGCCCGGCGGTAGACGGTATGACTGACCTTTATCTTTTCACCGCCGGCTTTGCCGTTCCAGGATGTGATTTCCAGGTAATAATTCCGGGAATTGCGTGAAGTCGTGTAATGCTTGCCGGTGACCCTGGCATCGTGGTAGATGACGTCCGCTTCGTCCAGGGCGCCGTTCAGAACCATGGCTCCGCCGAAGCCGCTCAGCGGAAATCCAATCAGGGAGAACAGGAAGTTGTACAGAACATCCTTGTATGAAGCGGATCTTCCTTTCAGCAGATGGATACTGGCCACCGTGAAAACCAGCAAAGCCGGGACAACGTAACCCAGGCTGAAAATGAACACGTCCATGGCTCGCAGCGGCGTGTACAGCTTCAGTCCCAGCAGGGTCAGTCCCAGGCCGGCGGCAGCGGCAAGGCCGGTCAGGACATAAACAACGTTGCGTCGAAGTTTCCAGGCAGGCATTCCGGCCATGCGGTTTTCCCCGGATTCCTCCGGCACCTGCCCTGTCAGCCGCTTCAGCTCCCTGACCACCGCCTCTGTTTCGAGACCGATGGTATCCTTTGCGGGGGAGAAAGGTGTTCGCCTGGCCTCGATGGTCTCGCCGTCAAGGGAGAATTCCCGGAAGCCGCCTGCATAAATTCTCCTTATGGCCTCGCGGGTGTCCGGCGAAGCAAGGAAACCGGTCGTGAAATCCACCGTGTCGGTCTGGATATAGAACTCCCTGTCAAACCGGCTGTCCCCGGTCTGGATCTCCACAGATACGCCCAGCCGCTTGAACAGCCCCTCCAGCCACCCTTCCCTGCCGAGACGAAAGCTCCCTGCGGCGGGACAGTCCAGCCAGATGCGGAAATACGACGGGCGATTTTTAGACCCCGCGTAATATTCATAGTAATATGTACAGCCATCCATCCGTCCTTCATAGGCCGTTCCTGATTTCAGATCTTCATGGCCAAATTGTGATGCAAGTTGATGCAATGCATGTTTTCGCTGTAACACATAACGGGCGATAAGCACCACTGCAGCCAGAGCGGCAACTGTCAGAATCAACGGATAAATTAATTCAGCCGGCGGCATAGGCGTATACATTCACGATATCGGTCAAACATAGACTTTTCATTATAATGATGCGAAGAATTTTAATCCTTATCATCCTTGCCGTTCACGCTGCCGCTCCGTGGGCGGCGCCGGTGGTGGCGGTCGCCTCCAACATGACCCACGTCATGACCGACATCGCCGCCAAGTACCGGCGGGAGACGGGCAAAACCGTCAAACTGACATTCGGATCATCCGGGAACTTCACCCGCCAGATCCAGCAGGGGGCGCCGTACACGGTCTTCCTGTCCGCCGCCGCCAAGTACGTGGACGTCCTCCGGGACAACGGTCTGCTGCAGAAACCCCCCGTTCCCTACGCCCGCGGCCAGATCGGTCTTTTTATCCCCAAGACCTCGCCGCTGTACAAGGATGCCAATCTGCATGCGGTCTTCAACGCCCTTTATTACGGCAATTACCGCCGTATCGCCATTGCCAATCCCGAGCATGCGCCCTACGGCGTGGCCGCCGAGCAGGCCCTGCAAAGCGGCGGCCTGTGGGCGATAGAGAAACAAAAGCTGCTGATCGCCGAGGATGCGGCGCAGGTCGCCCAGTATGTCCTGTCCGGCGGAGTGGACGTCGGGATCATTCCGGCTTCCTTTGCCCATCTTCCCCTGGTCACCGAAAACGGCAGATTCATTCCCATTCCGGCGGACTGGCATAAGCCGATACAGCAGTACCTGGCCCTGGTCAAGGGTGCCGGCGCGGACAGCAATGACTTTTACGACTACCTGCTCGGCAAACAAGCCAAGACATTCCTGAGGAACTCCGGCTACACCTTCACGGAAAAGAACTGATGGACTGGCAGGCGTTAACGCTGTCTCTGCAACTCGGTCTCTATACCTGCCTCATCCTCATACCCATCAGCATCCTGGCCGCGCGGGCCATCGCCTGGCGGCGATTTTTCGGCAGGAATCTGCTGCAGGCCACCCTGGCGCTGCCGCTCCTGCTGCCACCCACGGTGCTGGGGTTCTACCTGCTGCTGGCGCTCGGCAACCGCTCGCCCCTGGGCCGTATCTATGAACACCTGTTTGGGCATCCTCTGGTGTTTTCCTTTCAGGGACTGCTGATTGCATCCTTGATATTCAACATTCCCTTCGCGATCCAGCCTGTGCAGAGGGCCTTTGAGGCCGTACCGGAATCCCTGCGCGAGGCCGCCTGGTGCAGCGGCCTGTCCCACTGGCTGACCTTCTGGAAGGTGGAAGTGCCCCTGGCCTGGCCCGGCATTCTGGCCGCGATCATCATCACCATAGCCCACACCCTGGGTGAATTCGGTGTGATCCTCATGGTGGGTGGAAACATCGAGGGGGAGACCCGGACTATTTCCGTCGCCATCTATGACCGGGTGCAGGCCTTCGACATGCACAGCGCCGCCGTGATGTCGGCCTTGTTGTTGCTGACCTCGTTTGCGGCGATCACGGCGATATATGTCCTCAACGACAGGATCGCCAGACGCCATGGCTGAGGCATCATTCAGTATCAGACTGAAGCAACAGGCGCCCATCCCGCTCGATATAGAGTTCGACTGCGACAGCGGCGAGATCCTGGTGATTGCGGGACCCTCGGGCAGCGGCAAAACCACCACCCTCAGGAGCATCGCCGGCCTGTACCGGCCAGCCTCGGGCCGCATACAGTGCCATGGCAAGTGCTGGTTCGATTCCGCCGCCGCGCTGTTCCTCAGGGTACAGCAGCGCTCCGTGGGCATGGTGTTCCAGCACTACGCCCTGTTTCCGCATCTGACGGCGGGACGGAACATCGCCGTCGCCCTGCGCCACCTCGGCCGAATGGAGCGCAGAAAGCGCATCGCTGAACTCCTGCGCCTGGTCAACATGCAAGGTCTGGAACATCGCTATCCCCACCAGCTTTCCGGCGGCCAGCAGCAACGCATCGCCCTGGCCCGGGCGCTGGCCCGGGATCCGGAGATCCTGCTCCTGGACGAGCCGTTTTCCGCGGTGGACCAGCTGACCCGCAGGAAGCTGCTGCGAGAGCTGGCGGCGCTGAAGCGCCAGTTCAACATCCCGGTCATCCTGGTCACCCACGACCTGGACGAGGCCAGGAAACTGGCCGACAAGCTGTGCATCATCCATCACGGCAGGAACCTGCAGACAGCCCCTCCCGGGACCGTCATGGCCAGGCCGGACAGCGCCACGGTGGCGCGCCTGGTAGGCCTGGAAAACGTCTTTACCGGCACGATCCGGCATCACGACGGGGAAAAGGGATACACCTACGTGGAATGGGGCGGCACCCTGCTGGAGGCCGCTTACCAGCCCGAGCACTCGCCGGGGTCGTTGATAGACTGGGTGATCCCGCCGGAGAACCTGATCCTGCACCGGCGCGACCGTCCTTCAAGGGGGGAGAGGGAGAACCCGGTATACGGCCGGATCGCGGAATTCATCCCCATGGGAGAAACGGCTTCCGTCCTTATTCAGGTTGAACAGGAGGCGCGGCACCTGTTCATGTCGGTCCCCACCCACGTCGCCCGCCGCAACGACCTGGGATCGGGTGGCCCCATCACCGTCTCCCTGCTGGCGGAGGGGATTCATTTAATGAAAAAAGAATGAAGGGGGAGAATCGTAAATCGTGAATAGATAAATCAGTTACAAATGACGACCGTCCTCAATATACGAATTACGATTCACGGCCTCTTAGTGTATTCATCGTCAAACAGCGCCTCCAGCGCCTCGTGGGTGCCGCGCAGCTGGTCGATCACCTCCCTGGCCCAGTCATAGTAGGCCCGCTTGCGCTCCAGCGTCCAGGTAGCGGGTGGATGTGTTTGCATGTCCCTCAGGTTGCAGATCTTGTCCGCCAGCTTGACCAGCCTGGCCGGGTAACTGCTGTTGCCGGCGTGATCGATCTGAGACTGCTTCCGCACCTCCTTGGGCAGGGAGGTATCGTCGGTGACCTCCATGACGATATCCCTGATATCCGTGCCGAAGACCTCCTCCAGCTCTTCCGGCGTGGTCTTCGTATCCTCGATGGTATCATGCAGTATCGCCGCGATGACGATGGACAGGTCATCGGTCTCGATGTGTTCGATGAGGAGCGCCGC
>JARRRO010000100.1:0-8335 GCA_037380645.1 Gammaproteobacteria bacterium
CAATCATGGAGACGCCGGTGATGCTGGTGTAGCGGGGACAGAAACGGTAGGCGGGATACTTGCTGGCCATGGCCATGACCACCACCACGGCCAGGGCAAGTCCGTATTCCGCCCCCGCCCGCGTGGACTGAACCAGGTGCGAGGCCCCCACCGCCACCGCCGCCATGAGTATGCCCGGACCGATGGAACGGAGCAGGCTGGGCTTGTTATCCACGTTTTATCCCCCCACGAATTATAATTTTCGGCGACGGAGGCCCGCCGCCATGATGACGGTCAGTCCACCCCGGTGATGACGTTGAGAAGCGCCGCGCGGCCGCCGGCAACGGCGTCCAGTCCGCGGCGCAGGGCCGCGGATACTTCAGCCGGGTCCTCCACCCGCTCGCCGTAACCACCGCAGGACTCGATCACCTTTTCAAAATCCGGCGACGGTCCCAGATCCACCAGGGGCATCAGCGGCACGCGGGAGGATTCACCCTCCGGATACATGGCCAGGGTGGATCGGTGCACCGCATGCCAGCGCCGGTTATTGTTCAATACGGTCAGGGTGGGCAGGCCGCTGGCGCGGGCGACAAAATGCGCGGCCACCGGATTGCCAAACATGTAGGAACCGTCGCCGGCGACGAGGATGACGTTGCGGTCGGGGGCGCCCAGATTGGCACCCAGGGCGCCGCCCAGACCGTAGCCCA
Organism: Gammaproteobacteria bacterium; assembly: GCA_037380645.1. Lineage (GTDB taxonomy): Bacteria > Pseudomonadota > Gammaproteobacteria > Eutrophobiales > Eutrophobiaceae > JBBDSH01. Next base: position 687 of record JARRRO010000100.1, read on the forward strand.
GGCCGCCGGCGGAACTGGTGCCGATAAAGGTCCCCGGTTCGCTGAGGTCGAGGAAATCCATGGGCACGCCCAGCTCATTGACGATGATGGTATCTGGTGTCTTCACCTCGTTGATGCAGGCTGCCAGCCAGGCGGGATGGATGGGAGTCCGGGCGGAAACCGCCTGGATCGTCTCCTGTACCCCCTCCAGGCGGGCCCGTCCCAGGGCGGCGAAGGCCTCTCGGCGCTTTTCGATCCCGGATTCTTTCCCGGTGGCCACCGATTTAAGCGCCGCATACAGCATGGGCAGGGCCGCACTCGAGCTGCCGGCGACCACCTGGTCCATTTCGAAGCCGCGCACGGGATAACGGCTGAACAGGGGATCGGCAGCCAGGTGGATCACCCTGGCGTCCTCCCGCAGGGAGACATAGCGCGGCCACCAGGGAACCATACATGGGGTGATGCAGGGGGATGTTCACATCGCGTGCGCCGGGCTCACCGGCGTGAGCCACGCCTATGCCGAACTCGTCGGCGAGGTGGGCCAGGGTCTCCACGTTCCGGAAATGCCGGCCGGAGTTCGCCGTGATAATGACGGGCCAGGCCGCCCCGGCGAGAGCCTCGGCCACATTCTCGATCTCCGCCGCATCCGGCACCGCCGCCGCCGCCCCCAGGGGCCGGGAACGGGGCTGGGTCTGCACCTCCGGGGCCGGGTCTCCCAGGACCTCCCGCGGCAGTGCCAGGTACACCGGACCCCGGGGCTCGCTCATGGCGATATCCAGCGCTCTTCCGACGATGGTGTCCACGGGCTGGCCCGAGCGGAGTTCATAGTCCCATTTCACATATTCCCGCAGCATACCGCCCTGATCGAAACTGTCCTGACCCCAGTGGATGCTGGCGTTGCGCGATGCCTTGTTGCCCCGTTCCGTGTGCGGAGTCTGGCCTGCCATCAGCAGCAGGGGGACGTTGTCCCGGGAGGCGTTCATCAGAGCGCACAGGGCGTTGGCGGTGCCCACGGTGACGTGCACCATGACCGCCGCAGGCCGGCCCGTTACCCGATAATAACCCTGGGCCATGGATACGGCGACGTTCTCGTGGGGCACAGTGTGAAATTTCGGCACCGGCCTCCCCTGTCCGTCGTCATGGACCAGGGCTTCAATGACCGGTGCAAAATCCGTCCCGGCGTTGGCGAAGACGTGTTCTATCCCCCGCTCCAGGAGGGCATCGAGGAACAGCTCGGCATTGGACCGGGTGATTGTCTTGGGTTTGTTCAACGTATTCTCCGCATTATCTTAATGAAAAGTTTAAAAATATCCTCTCGCAAAGGCGCAGAGACGCAAAGATTAAAAAAATCGATAATAATAACATTCATCTCTTGGCGCCTTTGCGTCTTGGCGAGATCAATCACTTTTATAGTCTCCGTTTTTCCATGAACAATACTTTTTGCACCTGTCCTCGTGACTAAATCGTACCACGCCGGACTTCTCCAGCTATATAGTCAGCCTGGTGCAGTATTAGGGTGACGATGGTCTCCATGAACATGCCGATCCCGTCTCTCAGATGGTGCACGCCTTCCCTGTTCTCGTCCAGGGACTCCTTGCAGATATTTATCCCCTCCGGGTGTCGGGTCGGCTCGATCCGGGTATCGCCGGCGTAGTTGTCACCGACCACGAAACCCACCTGCCGGTAACCGGCGGCAATATAACCCAGGGGCGACGTCATAAGCGCTTCGATCCTCAACGCCCGGCTGTCTTGCCGTAGTCCTGATTGGCCCGGCGGATGAGGTAGGCATGGATGGCTTCGGCGTCATCCTCGCTGAGCACGTACGTCATGCGGCGAAGATCGGGGATGGTCCCGCCGCTGACGGCGTTGAAGCCGTGGCAGTTGCCGCAGTAGGCGCCGTACAACTTGCCGCCCCGGTCGGCGGCCTTGTTGCTCGCCGTGAACGGCGGCGGCTGCGGCAACGGCGGCGCCGGCGGCGGGGCCGGCAGGGAAACGTTGCCACCCAGCTTGAAGGCGAGGACCCGGGAGGTGGCCCGGTGGATAGGCAGAAAGCCGTTGCCCATGAGCACCACGGAGCCGCCCCAACCGGCGGCCACGGCGATGTACTGCTCCCCGTTGACGGTATAGGTGACGGGCCCGGCCAGGGCGCCGGTGTGGATATCCTGCTGCCACAGCAGCTTGCCGGTATCCGCCCGGTACACGGCAAAGCGGCCGTCGGCGGCGCCCTCCACCACCAGGTTGCCGGCCGTGGCCAGGGTGCCGCCGTTCCAGGGGTGGCCCAGATCCACCTCCCAGACCTTCTTCTGATGTACCGGGTCCCACGCCAGCAGCGATCCGCCCAGCGGTGCCTTATCCGCCCCCGGCGGTGGCGCGGCGTCGGGATTGGTGCCGACGTTCCAGGCCATGGGCTGGAACTTGAAATGGGGGTCGCGGCTGTAGGCCCAGGGCATGATATTGGTGGGCAGATAGGCCAGGCCGGTGTCCGGACTATAGGACATGGCCTGCCAGTCGTGCCCACCGTTGGGCCCGGGGGAGACGAGTTTCGCCTTGATTCCGTACTGTCTGTCCGGATTCTCCCGGGGTCGGCCGGTTCTCATGTCTATACCCGTGGCCCAGTTCACCGGGACGAAGTTCTTCGCCGAGATCAGTTTGCCGGTCTTGCGGTCCAGCACGTAGAAAAAGCCGTTCTTGGGCGCCTGCATGATCACCTTGCGCAGCTTGCCGTCGATGTTCAGGTCGGCCAGGATCATGGGCTGGGTCGCGGTGTAGTCCCAGCGGTCACCGGGGGTGGTCTGATAGTGCCAGACGTATTTGCCGGTGTCGGCGTTCACCGCAACGATGGAGGAAAGGAACAGATTGTCGCCGCCGCCGGGACTGCGGATGGCGCGGGGCCAGGGACCGCCGTTGCCGGTGCCGATGTAGAGCAGATTCAGTTCCGGATCATAAGCAAAGGAGTCCCAGGCCGTCCCGCCGCCGCCGTAACGCCACCACTTACCGTGCCAGGTCCTGGCCGCCATGGCCATGGCCCTGGACTCGAAACCGTCCGCGGGATTTCCCGGCACCGTGTAGAAGCGCCAGACCTGCTTGCCCGTTTGGGCATCGTAGGCCGTGACGTAGCCGCGCACCCCGAATTCCGCGCCGCCGTTACCGATAATGACCTTGCCGCCCACCACCCGCGGCGCCCCGGTGATGGAATAGCCCTGCTCAGGGTCCGTGGTCTGTACCTGCCAGTCCAGCTTGCCCGTGGCCGCGTCCACTGCAATGAGCCGGCCGTCCAGGGTGCCCTCGTACAGCCTGCCCTCCCACACCGCCAGGCCGCGGTTGACGGGGCCGCAACAGGAATAGCGGATCCAGTCGCGCCGGGTGTGGGGATCGTAGCACCACAGCTCCTTGCCGGTTGCGGCGTCCAGGGCATGGATGACGTTCCAGTTGCCCGTGGTATACATGATGCCGTCCACCACCAGGGGGATAACCTCCAGGCCGTTAGTGGTGGGCATGTCGGTGAACCAGGCAAGGCCGAGCCGGCCGGCGTTGCGGTCGTTGATTTGATTGAGGGGACTGAAGTGCTGTTCACTGTAGGTTCGGCCGTGGCTCAGCCAGTTGCCCGGCTCCCGGTCGGCGTGGATGATGCGGTCGGCGTCCACGGCAGCCGTGCCGTGGTGTCCCAGGACAATGGCTGCAGACGCTGTCCCGGCCGCCAGCAAAATACCCATCAATAAAATTACTCGATACATTTATCAGACCGGATATAAGTTTTTAATCATTGTAAAGAGAACGTAAGGGGTGAGGAGTAAAAAGTACTCTTGAAGTCCAGTAGATGCTTGTTACGCCTCACTCCTCACCGTTGTTCTCCATGACTCAAAGATAATTCCAGTTGGTTAGATTGCACCGCGCCTGACCTCGCCAACGATGTAGTCCGCCTGGCGGAGTATCAGGGCGACGATGGTCAGTGTGGGATTGGCGCTGCCTGAGGAGGGAAGCAGGCTGCCGTCGGAGACAAACAGGTTGGCGATGTCGTGGGTCTGGCCCCAGGGGTTGCAGACACTGGTGGCCGGATCCACGCCGATGCGCGCCACCCCCATGTTGTGGGTGGCGGGGAAGGACGTGCAGTGAACGATCTTTTTAGCGCCCAGGGAGCTGTACAGATCATGGCCCACCTTGACGGCATAGTCACGCATGGCCACGGAATTGGGATGGAAACGGTAACTGACCACGGGCACCGGCAGGCCGGCCCTGTCCTTACGGGTGGTATGCAGGGTGATGCGGTTGTCCGCCTGGGGCAGATCCTCGCCGATCATGAGCATACCGGCCATGTTGTGATAGCCGTTCATGGTCGCCACGAAGTCCTTTCCCCACTGTCCCGGCATGATGACAGTCGCCATGTCCTCCGGCGTGAACGATACGGTGTGCAGCAGGAAGCCACCGGAAAAGCCGCGGGAGGGATCGTGCCGGGTTTCGTCACGGAGAAAACCGGCGCATTGGGCGCCCTTGTAGAAGGCCACTTCGCCGGGCATGACGGCGACCACGGAGGCAAGCACGTGGTGCATATAATTGCGTCCCACCTGGTCGCTGGAATTGGCCAGACCGTCGGGAAAATGTGCGTTGCGCGAGTTCAGCAGCAGGCGCGTGGTCTCCACGGTGTTGCCGGCCACGCACACCAGCCGGGCCTGCTGGGTTCTGGGTTTGCCGTCCGCGTCCCGGTATTCCACCGCCCGGGCCCGGCCCGACTTGTCGGTGACAATGCGGGTGGCCATGCAGCGGTCGCGCAGCTCGAAATGACCGGTCTGCTCGGCCCTGGGGATCTCCGTGTACAACGTACACCACTTGGCCTGGGTGACGCAGCCGCTGGAGCAGAAACCCAGTTCCAGGCAGGACGAGCGGCCGTCACGGGGGGTGGAGTTGATGGCCACGCGGTTGGTATCCACCTGCTTGTAGCCCAGTTTGTGCGCGCCGGCCTGCATCACCAGGTGATTGTTATTGGCGGCCACCGGTGGCCTGTCCCCGGTGCCGGACACACTCATCAGCGATTCGGCCTTGTCGTAATAGCGCTGCAGTTCGGTGTACTCCAGGGGCCAATCCTGCAGCGACGTCCCCTGGATGTGGCCATAGGTCGTGAGCGGTTTCAACTCATGTTCCTGCAGGCGCGGGGTGGCGGCGGTCCAGTGCATGGTGGAGCCGCCGACGGTCTTGCACGTCCACAGGGGAAAATTGTGCGGCGTGTCGCCCTCGCCGATGCGTTCATCCAGCCAGGTGAACTTGGGGAACATCTCCGCCTGGTTGTTGACGATGTCGCTCATGGCCAGGCGCCGTCCCGCCTCCAGGCAGACCACGTCTATGCCCTGCTTTGACAGGGCATTGGCCAGGGTGCCGCCCCCGGCCCCGGACCCGATGATGACCACTACCTCGCTATCGTCGTGCTTGAATTTAGCCGGGGCAACCATGGTCAGGATTCCTTCGGCAGCCAGTTGATGTCGTTGAAGCCGCGGTACAGATAACCGCCCTTGGCTATGGCGTTGCCGCCGTAGCCGACGAGATCCCAGACGCGCTGATCCCGGTACAGGACCACGACACCGGTACCACGCACCAGCTTGAAAAATGGACCTCCCTGGAGCTTCCGGACGGCATCGTCCCTTTGTTTTCCGGCCAGTGCCGGCCAGCCGGGCGAACCGGCGAGTCGGTGCAACTGCATCAATCCTTCCCGCAGCGTTGCACTGGCCTGTGGGGATGCGGCGGCCTGTTGCTGTAATCGGGTGGCAATCTCGTCGTAGAGCGAAGACGGTACGCGGGGGTGGGGAAAAAGATCATGGGCAAAAGCGGCCAGAGTGTTCAATTCGGCCGGCCCCGGCCGCCAGTCCGCCGCCAGCAGGCGCCGGGGTGACAGCATTGCGGCCAAACCCAGAGTGGTGCCCGTCAGCTTCAGAAAATAGCGCCGTGTCAGTACGTTCATGACTTGCTCCCCCTGGGCGTGGTCATTTTTTAGCCCGCTTCCGGTCCTGGTTGGCGCGGCTGATGAGATAGGCATGGATGGCCTCGGCGTCCGCCTTGCTGAGCACATCGGCGAAACTGTCCATGCCATTACCTGCGAGGACGCCTCCCAGCACGATGTCATCGAACCGGGCATGGGCCCCGGGCGTCATGCGGCGCAGATCGGGAAATGTCCCCCCCGATACGGCGGCGAAACCGTGGCAGGCGTAACAGACCTTATTATACAGGACGGCGCCCTTGCTGACTTCCTGCGGCGGGGCCTTGGCCGGCGGCGGCTTGGGCCAGGGCGGCCGCGCCGGCGGCGGCGGCAGCTGCGCCCCGCCGCCGAGCTTGAATACCAGCAGCCGGTCGTTGGGCAGCGGCGGATTGCCCAGGGGATGGGCCCCAATGATTGTGGCCGAGGTACCGCCCCAGCCGGCGCTGACGGCGATATATTGCTCCCCGTTCACCTCATAGGTGATGGGCGCGGCGATAATCCCGGTCTGCACCGGCATGTGCCAGAGTTCCCTGCCGTTATCCGCCCGATACACGTAAAAATTGCCGTCTGCCGCCCCCTGGATGAGAAGATTGCCCGCCGTGGTGAGGACACCGCCGTTCCACAGACCCTTGTCGGGGATGCGCCAGACCCGCTTCTGGGCCACCGGGTCCCAGGCGCTGAGGTAGGCCTTGGTGGGCCAGTCCGGCGGTGGCGGCTTGGCCGCCGCCGGGTTGGACAGGACCGGATCCTGGGCCAGGTTCCACACGCCTTCCGTGTATTCGAACGCCGGGTCATTGCCGTAGCTGAAGAACGTCTCCAGGGTGGGAATATACACCAGGCCCGTTTGCGGATCGTAGGACATGGACTTCCAGTTATGCCCGCCGATGGGGCCGGGACGGAGATATACGATGCCGTGCTTGTAATATTCCCTGGCGGGGATGTCGGGGCGGCCGGTCTTTTTGTCTATGCCGCGGGTCCAGCTCACCGGCACGAAGTTCTTCGCCGAGATCAGCTTCCCGTTTTTGCGGTCCAGCACGTAGAAGAAGCCGTTCTTGGACGCCTGCATGAGCACCTTGCGTATCTTGCCCTTGATACTGAGATCCGCCAGGACCAGGGGCTGCGTCGAATCATAGTCCCAGCTGTCGCCGGGGGTGGTCTGGTAGTGCCAGACGTATTTGCCGGTAGCGGCGTCCACAGCCACGATGGAGCAAATGAACAGATTGTCACCGCGCCCGGCGCTGCGTGCATGCCGGGACCAGGGCCCGCCGTTGCCGGTGCCGAAGTAAAGCAGGTTCAGTTCAGGGTCATAGGCGAAGGAATCCCAGACCACACCCCCGCCGCCGTAGCGCCACCACTGCCCGTGCCAGGTCTTGGCCGCCATGGCCATGGCCTTTGACTTGAAGCCGTCCTTTGGGTTGCCCGGCACCGTGTAGAAACGCCAAGCCTGTTTGCCCGTCTCCGCGTCGTAGGCGGTGACGTAACCGCGCACAGGGTACTCCGCACCACTGTTGCCGATGACCACTTTACCATCCACCACCCGCGGCGCCCCGGTGATGGAATACGGCTTGTCCGGGTCCGTGGTCTGCACCTGCCAGTCCAGCTTGCCCGTGACCGCGTCCACGGCGATGAGCCGGCCGTCCAGGGTGCCTTCGTACAGCCGGCCTTTCCACATGGCCAGGCCGCGGTTGATGGGGCCGCAGCAGCTGTA
>JARRRO010000101.1:0-11143 GCA_037380645.1 Gammaproteobacteria bacterium
TTTATCCTGGACCTGGACAGGGAATGCGATCCACGCCCCGAACTCGATGGATTCGATGTCCGGCAGGTGGATCCCCTGACCCTGGAGGTAGACCTGTTCAAGGGGCAGAAGGTTAATACCCTGTTCAAGCTCCTGAGCGAACGCAACATTCAGGTGCGCAGCATGCGCAACAAGTCCAACCGCCTGGAAGAACTTTTCATCCGCCTGCTGAACGAAGAAAACAACTGACCGGAACCAATATGGAAACCGAAAACGTCGTCGTCGCCTTCAATACCATCGTCATCAAGGAAGTCAGCCGCTTCCTGCGCATCTGGCTTCAGACCATCGTGCCGGCCGCCGTCAGCATGTCGCTGTATTTCGTCATATTCGGAAGTCTGATCGGCCCCCGTATCGGACCCATGGCCGGCTTCAATTACATCGAGTTCATCACACCAGGGATCATCATGATGGCGGTGATCAACAATTGCTACTCCAATGTCGTGTCCTCTTTTTTCGGCGCCAAGATCCAGTTGCACATCGAGGAGATGCTGGTCGCGCCCATCCCCAACCCCGTGATACTGGCGGGTTACATAACCGGCGGAGTGGCCAGGGGACTGCTGGTGGGACTGGTGGTTACCATGGTCGCCATGTTTTTCACCCATCTCCATATTCATAACTACTTCGTGGTGTTCGCCGTGGTCGTGCTGACCGCCGTCCTGTTTTCCCTGGGCGGCTTCATCAATGCCATCTTTGCCAAGAAATTCGATGACATTTCCATTATCCCCACTTTCGTCCTGACGCCATTGATTTACCTGGGCGGGGTGTTTTATTCCATCAAGATGCTGCCTGAATTCTGGCAGACGGTATCCAAGGTCAACCCTATCCTGTATATGGTCAATGCCTTCCGTTACGGCGTGCTGGGCGTGTCGGATATCGACATTACCACCGCCTTCACCATCATCCTGATATTCATAGCACTATTGAGCGCCTTCTCACTGTTTCTCCTGTCCCGGGGCATAGGGCTCAAATCATAAACGGTGAATCGTGAATGTTGTTGGTTCGGACTGTAGGAATCGAATCACTCTGTTCACGATTCTCTTGACTAAGGTCGCCCGGTGATTCCCGGATTCTGGCAGGCTAATCATTTTCCCCGCGGTAGATACAGCCCGACGTGCAAGTCTCTCGAATGTGCACGGCGGACAGCGCCGGCAGGGAGGGTTGCAGCCGCTCCCAGATCCAGCGGGCCAGGACTTCGCTGGTGGGGTTCTCCAGACCCTCGATCTCATTAAGAAAGCGATGGTCCAGGGCCTCGAACACCGGCTGAAAGGCCGCACCGATATCGGCGAAATCCATCACCCAGCCCCGTTCGGGATCGGGAGCGCCGCTAACGTATACGGCGATGCGGAATGAATGGCCGTGCAGCCTGCTGCACTTGTGATCCTCGGGAAGCTGCGGCAGACGATGCGCCGCCTCGATATGGAATTCCTTGAATATTTCCATGACGTCTCCCGCTGGAAAGCTTACTGCGCGGTTACCAGGGGCGCGTTCTGCTTGAATGTTTCATACAGCTCCCTGGCCCTCCGCCATGCAGGTCCCGGCACCCCCTTCCCCACCGCCCCGCCGTCGAGCCTGACCACCGGGGCGATTTCCATGGTCGAGCTGGTGATCCAGATTTCGTCTGCCCCTCTCAGTTCCTCTTCTCCGATCCTCTCCTCCTCACAGGGTGTTCCCGCCTCATCCAGCAGTTCCATGACCAGGTCACGGGTGATGCCTGAAAGCAGGTCATTGCCCTTGCCGGGTGTCTTGATCCTGCCCTTTGTGACGATAAACACGTTGCTGGAAGCGCCCTCGGTGACTGCACCGTCCCTGATCAGGATCGCCTCCAGGCAGCCCGCCTCCCTGGCCCGGTTCTTCAGCAACACTGCGGGCAGCAGCGATGTCGCCTTGATATGGCAATAGCCCCAGCGGATATCGGGATGTGTGATGGCGCTGACGCCGTCGGAGTAATCCCTGTCCGCAAGGGGACGGCAGAGCATGAACACCGTCGGACTGAGCCTGTCGACATCATAAAAATGATCGCGGTCATCCACGCCCCTGGTTACCTGGATGTAAACCGATCTGTGGCAAGAAACCCGGTTTCGTTCCAGCAATGCACCGATCAGGTTCCCCCACTCCTCCATGCTGTGGGGATTGGGCACGTCTATCTCCTTGAGACTACGCTCCAGACGCTCGAGGTGCTCATCCCGCCGGCATACCCAGTCATCGTAGACCGGGAGCATTTCATAGACGCCGTCGCCGAACAGGAAACCCCGGTCCATGACCGGTATCCGCGCCTCGGACAGCGGCAGAAAGAGTCCGTCTAGATAAACAATTGGAGTCTTGTCACTCACTGAAAGAGCAATCTGACATCATCCTTGAGCCGTTCATAGAGACTCCCTTCATTGACCGTATCGAGGGCGACGAGGGGGCGCATCGCCAGTTCCTTCCCATCCAGAGAAATCTTGAGGCTCCCCTGAACGGAGCCTTTCTTGACCGGGGCGATGATGACCGGCGCGATATTTATCGAGGCATCCAGTTCCTTGTATTTGCCCCGCGGTATGGTGACCCACAGATCCTTGCTGATGCCCAGATCGAAGGTATCCTTATCGCCCTTCCAGATCCTGCTGCTGGTGATGGATTCATTGGCGGCATACAGCTTGTGGGTCTCATAAAAGCGGAAGGCGTAATTCAGCAGCGCCTGGGAATCGCGGGCACGCGACTCCTCGCTGGGAGTGCCCATGACCACTGAGATCAGGCGCATGTCGTCACGCTTGGCGGAGGCCACCAGACAATATCCTGCGCTTTCCGTATGGCCGGTCTTGACGCCGTCGACGCTGTCATCGCGCCACAACAGCGTGTTGCGGTTGCGCTGTTTTATGTTGTCATAGGTAAACTGCTTGATGGAATGCAGCTTGTATTCACCGGGATAATCATGGATCAGGGCCCGGGCGAGTATCGCCAGATCATGGGCCGTACTGTAATGGTCCTTATGCGGAAGACCGGTACTGTTGGCGAAATGGGTGTTTTTCATCCCCAGTTGCTTCGCATACTGGTTCATCATGGCGACAAACGCATCCTCGCTGCCGGAGACGTATTGGGCCAGTGCCACGGTAGCGTCATTGCCGGATTGAACGACGATCCCCTTGAGAAGATCGGCTACAGAAACCTTATCGCCCACTTCCACGAACATGCGCGAGCCCGGCATGCGCCACGCCTTTTTGCTTATGGGAACCATGTCATCCATGTGGATGTTTCCCGAAGCGATTTCTCCGGCAACGATATATACAGTCATCATCTTGGTCAGGCTCGCCGGCTCAACCCGCTTGTCGATATTGTGCTTGGCAATAAGCCGCCCGCTTTGATAATCCATGACCAAATAGGAGGAGGCGTCTATCTTCGGCGGCGCGGGCAGGATAACGGCCCGGGAATTGGCAGTGAAGGCGATGAAAAGCGTCAACACCAGAGTCATACTTCGAAAAATTTTCATCCACAACATGATATACACCTTAATGTTTCGTGCCAGACAATATCAATCAACAACAATGTGATGTTCGAGCATCCCCAGCCGATCCAACTCGGTTACGATATGGTCGGCGACATCGACATCCGAAAGTGGTCCAATCCTCACCCGGTAAACTCGAGCGCCGTTTACATCCGCCTTGGAGATATGCACCATCCCGTGAGTCAGAGAGGCGAGCTTCACCCGCAGATTCTGTGCATTGATTAATTTCGAGAAGGCACCGACCTGGATATAAAAATCCGGATTCTTGTCCCCGCCGGACTTTTTTCCGGCCCTGACCTGTATCGAACGCCATTTGCCGTTATAGGTACGGGGGTCAATGGCTCTGACCTCCACCAGACCCGTGCCGGTTTTGATTATACCCAGTTTCGCCGCCGCTGTGTATGACAGGTCTATGAGGCGATTCTCCTGGAAAGGACCCCGATCATTGACTCTTACTATCACGATCCTGCCGTTTCTCAGATTGGTCACTTGCACGTAGGAAGGCAGGGGCAGTTTCTTGTGGGCCGCTGTCATGGCATACATGTTGTAAGTTTCTCCGCTGGAGGTGCGGTGTCCCTGGAATTTCTTCCCGTACCATGAGGCGATACCACGTTCCACATACCCCTTGCTGCTTTTCATAACGTGATAGCGCCTGCCGTTTACGACGTAGGATGAGGGGTTGCCGTACTTGCTGCGCGGCTCAACCTTGGGAACGGCATTCGGAATGGAGGACACATCTATGCTGCCCGGTGCCGGCCCACCGTCCCTCTGCGGCATGACGGAGCAGGCGGAAAGCAGCATCAACAGCGAGGGCAACGCCGCCCGCCGGTACAGTTTCGTACTTGTCTGCTTGTTTCTATGTAGCATCAATCCCGATTGTTCTTGTCTATTTCTCCACCATCTGGTCATGGTAACGCCGCTTTATAGCCCGTGACAGCTGATATGTGGCCATGGCATACAGGGCGCTGTGATTGTACCTGCTGATGACGTAAAAATTTTCCAGCCCAAGCCAGAATTCCTCGCCGCCGTTCAGTTCGAACTCCAGCAGTTTGACAAGGTGGGTGCTTCCCAGGGACTGTTGCGGGAAGATACCGTAGGTGCTCAGTTTTGAAACCTGGATATCTGGCTTCAGTCCATCATTAAGCAATTGGCGGTATTCATCTCCGCTGACCAGGGCCGGGATGGCAATCTGCCCGCCCGGCAGCCAGCCCTGGGACTTGAAATAATTGGCAATACTGCCGATGGCATCGACTGGATCGTCCCAAATATCAATCCTGCCGTCGCCATCAAAATCCACGGCGTACTTACGGAAAGAACTGGCGATGAACTGGGGAATGCCCATAGCACCGGCGTACGACCCCTTGACCTTGCGGGGATCCAGCCCCTGTTCCCGCGTCAGCAGCAGGAACTGTTCCAGTTCGTCCCTGAAAAAATCGCCCCTGGGCGGATAGTCGAAGGCCAGGGTCGCGAGGGAGTCCAGCACCCGGTAGCCGCCCTTTTGTTCGCCGTAACGCGTCTCTACCCCGATAACGGCGGTGATAATTTCCGGGGGAACGCCGTATTCCCGCTGTGCCCGTTCCAGCACCTTTTTGTGTTTTTCCATGAACCGCACCCCTTTCCGGATGCGGGCCTCGCGCAGGAAAATGGGACGATAACGATACCAGGGCTGCGCCTCGGCCGGCCTGGAGATGGCCTCCAACACCGATTCCGAAACCCTGGCCTCGTCGAGCAGCTTTTTCAGCCACACCGCGTCAAAACCGTGTTCGCTGACCATCTTCTGTATGAAGGACCGGACCGCCTCCCGGTCCAGCGTCTGCGCCTGCAGCCCGGGAGAACACACGGCAAACACCAGCAACAGCAGCTTCACACAATTACGCCACATGACAATCAACCCGACATTAATCTGCGGTGGGTATGGATCCCCATCAGGATGCCGAATCCAAGCATCAAAGTCACTATCGATGTTCCACCATGACTGATCAACGGCAGAGGCACGCCGACGACCGGCAACTGTCCCGAAACCATTCCCATATTAACAAAGATATAGACAAAGAACGTCATAATGAGCGAGGCGCCGAGCAGTTTGCCAAATGTCTGCTGTGCATTGGCGGCGATATGCAGACCGCGGGAAATAATCAGCATATAGATCGTGACCAGCAGGATGACCCCGATGAGCCCGAACTCCTCACAGAACACGGCAAAGATGAAATCAGTGGAACGTTCCGGGAGGAAATCGAGATGTGACTGCGTCCCGTTCAGCCAGCCCTTCCCGTACAGGCCACCGGAACCGATGGCTATCTTGGATTGGATGATGTGATAGCCGGCACCCAGCGGGTCCTTTTCCGGATTCAGGAAAGTCATCACCCGCTGTCTCTGGTAATCGTGCATGTGAAACCAGAGGAACCGCCACCAGCATCGCTGTTCCCAGATCGGGCTGTTCGACGATCAGGGCGACGGGCACCATGATCATGGTTATGGCGATGAGGATACGCCCGAAGTGGGGAGGCAGCGTTTTCTCCGAAAAATACCAGGCCAGCACCATGGGCAGGGCGAGTTTCATCAGCTCCGACGGCTGAAACCGGAACAGGCCGAGATCCAGCCATCTCTGTGCGCCCTTGCCTACGTGTCCCACGGTAAGCACCAGGATCAGCAGGGCCACCCCGGCCAGATAGATCCACAGCGACCATCTGGAAAGCTGAATGGTGGGTATCTGGGCCACCAGCACCATCAGTGTCAGGGCGATCAGCATACGCACTCCCTGGCGCATCACCAGCGAGATGTTCTGATTACTGGCGCTGTAGAGGACCACCAGTCCGATGGCGCATATGACAACCAGCCCGAATAGAAGCGGGATATCCAGGTGCAGCCGCTGGGACAGGGATTGTTCTTTCATTACCGTCGTCTAACCTTTCGTAGAAGATTCCTCGTCCAGATAATGGTCAAGCAGCTTCCGGGCGATCGGTGCAGCCCCGGATGAACCGCTGCCGCCGTTTTCAACCACGACGGCCAGCGCAATGGTCGGCGACTTCAGCGGCGCAAAGGCGATGAACAGGGCATGGTCCCGCAACTCCTCCGGCACTTCCTTGCTTTCATAGTCTTCATTGTTGGTAATGCTGACCACCTGGGCAGTTCCCGTCTTTCCCGCAAACTGGTAATCCGCCCCTCTCCCCGAACGGCGGGCGGTACCGTGCCTCCCCTGCACCCGATCTCCCGCGCCACCTCCCGCTTGCTCCTGGCCACGACCTGGCTGGTCTGGGCATCGCGCGCCTCTTTAAACAGATGGGGCTTGAGAACATAGCCGTGGTTGGCCATGGCGGCGGTGGCGACGGCCAGCTGCAGCGGGGTTACCAAGGTCGACCCCTGCCCTATGCCGATGATCAGGGTCTCTCCGGGGTACCACGGCTGTCCCAGCACCTTCCGCTTCCACGCCCGTGACGGCACCAGTCCGGATGCCTCTCCGCCGATGTCTATGCCCGTCCTGCTGCCGAAGCCGAACTGCCTCAGGGCCTTGTCGATTTCATTGATCCCCATATCGTTGGCGAGGGACTAGAAATAGACGTCGCAGGACTGGGCGATGGCCTTGTGCATGTCGGTGTGACCATGACCGCCGCGCTTCCAGTCATGGTACTCGTGGCTGCTTCCCTTCAGCCTGTACCAGCCGGGGCACCAAGTCTCGTCGCTCACCTGCCTGGCGCCGGTCTGCAGGGCGGCAAAGGCGAGAAATGGCTTGATTGTGGAGCCGGGCGGATATTTGCCCTGCAATACCCGATTCAACAACGGCGTGTCCTTGGACTGCAGCAGGGAACGGTAGGATTTGATGTCGATGCCGTTGACAAACAGGTTGGGATCGTAACTGGGGGAACTGACCATGGCCAGAATGTCCCCGTTACGCGGGTCGATGGCCACGACGGCTCCACGCTTGTTCTTCATCTCCCGTACCGCCAGGTTTTGCAGCGATACGTCCAGGGTGAGATAAATGTTCTTGCCCGGCACCGGCGGAGTACGATCCAGCACCCGGATCACCCGCCCCTGGGCGTTGACCTCAACCTGCTGATAGCCTACCTGGCCGTGCAGCAGATCCTCGTAGGCCTTCTCCACGCCGATCTTGCCGATATGGCTGGTGGCGCTGTAATTGGATCTGTCCAGATTGGCCAGTTCATCTTCGTCGATCATGCCCACGTAGCCGATGGTGTGGGCCAGGTTCGCGCCCAGCGGGTAATACCGGTTCAGCCGCGCCTTCACGTCCACCCCGGGAAAACGGTGCAGGTTCACCGAGATACGGGCGACTTCCTCGTCGCTGAGATTGAAGCGCAGGGGGATGCTCTCGAACCGGCGGTTCTTGTGCAACTGCTGCTTGAAGCGCTCGACGCTCGCATCGTCGATTTTGATGATCTTTCTGAGCCTGGCGATGGTGTCGTCCAGGTTGGGGATATTCTCGGGGGTAAGTTCCAGGCTGAACGAGGAGCGGTTGTCGGCGAGCAGCACGTTGTCGCGGCTGAAGATGAGACCGCGGGTCGGCGGGATAGGAATGATCTTGACCCGGTTGCTCTGGGACAGGGTCGTGAAATGAGCGTGCTGGACAACCTGCAGATAAAAAATACGGTACAGGATGATCAGGAGCAGGATGAGTATGGCTATACCCGCAAACAGGATACGCCCCCGGATCAGGTGAGTCTCCTGGTCGGAGTCCTTTAGGGTGAAGGTATGCGCCATCTGACCGTATGTGCCCTACCCGGAATACACCTGCGGATAGCGCTTTACCGCAGCCGGGTACGGAGATGCCGCAATACCGATCGCGAATCTCGTTTTGACCGTTTGTGCCAGAACCCTTCTCCCCTACGCTTAAAATACGTGAAACTTGCGTCTGACGTCCCGCAGGATGATAAACAGCCACGGCCAGATCAGCATGCTTGTGAAGGCGGGAGACCAGAAGGTCCAGTCCTGCGGCGGCACGCCGATCATGCCGCGGATCCACAGGTTCAGGAACTGCACCAGCAGGATATAGCCGCAGATCATCAGCGCCTGCTGGAAGAGCGGAAACACCCGGATGCGCTGGTGGGATTGGATGGTGATGTAGGCGACGATAGCCAGGCCCATGGCATGCTGCCCGAGCACGGTGCCCTGCTGTACGTCCAGCAGCAGTCCCATGACCCAGCCTATGCCTATGCCGACGCGCTCCGGCAACGCCATGCACCAGTAGATCAGCACCATGGCCACCCAGGCGGGACGCCAGTTTGCGGCCCACTCCGGCAGCGGCATGGCAGTGAGCATGAAGGCAGCCACGAAACTCAGGATGATGACGGAACCGCCGTTGTGCTGTCTGGCCGTGATCATGGCTTGTGCCCTTCGTTTTTCGCGGTTTCAGCGGTATCGGCGAGGTGCTTCTCATAGGGCCACACCAGCAACACCTCCAGGCTCTGGTTCAGCTTGGCGCTGGGCCTGACCACCACCGTGGCGAATGGTGCGCCGGGCTCCACGCTGACGCTTTCCACCGTCCCCACCGGATAGCCGCGGGGGAAACGCCGGCCCAGACCCGAAGAGACGATGAGGTCGCCCTTCCTTATGTCCGAATTGGTCGGCAGGTGTTCCAGTAGCAGCCGATCGTCCTGGCCGGTGCCGACGGCGATGGCGCGCAGGCCATTGCGGTTGACCTGCACAGGCAGGGCGTGGTCGGGATCCGTAATTAGCAGAACATTGCTGGAGAACGGCCCGACATGGATCACCTGTCCCATGATGCCGCTGGCGTCCATCACCGGCTGGCCGTTGTAGACGCCGTCCCGCGCCCCCTTGTTGATGACGATCTGCTGACGGAAGGGGGCCAGTTCCACCTCCACCAGCTCCGCCACCAGCACCCGTTCGCTGAGGCGCATGGACGAATCCAGAAGTTCTCGCAGCCGCTTGTTCTCCTCCACCAGCATGGAATATCGCTGCAGCTTTGTGCTCATCAGCAGATGCTCCTGCCGCAGCCGCTGGTTTTCCTGCAGCAGCTCCTTGCGGCTGATGAGGGACTCGGATATCCAGTGCCCGGCCCTGACCGGGAGATTGACCACGTACTGCATGGGATAAACAACGGAGGACAGTATGTAACGAACGGATTCGAGCCTTTCCTGACGGTGATCCACCGTCATCAATATGATGGAGGCCAATATGAAAACCACTACTCTTACGTTGGCAGAGGGGCTTTTTAGGAAGAGTGTTTTGATAACGGACTCTCCGGGTTACAGCTGCTACTCTACGGCCAGAATGTCGGTCCCGTATTCATCGATCATTTCCAGGTAACGCCCGCCCCCCCTGGCGACGCAGGTCAACGGGTCGTCCGCAATGATGACCGGCAGCCCGGTCTCCTCCATCAGCAGGCGATCGATATCCCGCAGCAGGGCGCCGCCGCCGGTCAGCACCATGCCCCGTTCCGCCACGTCGGAACCCAGTTCCGGCGGTGTCTTTTCCAGGGCGTTCTTGACGGCGTCGACGATGCCGGTCAGGGGTTCCTGCAGGGCCTCGAGGATCTCGTTGCTGTTGAGAGTGAAACTGCGCGGTATGCCTTCGGCCAGGTTACGCCCGCGCACTTCCATCTCGCGCACCTCCTGGCCGGGATAGGCGCAGCCTATCTCGTGCTTGATGCGCTCGGCCGTGGCGTCGCCGATGAGGGTGCCGTAGTTGCGCCTGACGTAGTTGATGATCGCCTCGTCGAAGCGATCGCCGCCGATGCGGACGGAATCGGAATAAACGATGCCGTTCAGGGAGATCACGGCAACCTCGGTAGTGCCGCCGCCGATATCCAGGACCATGGTCCCGCGCGCATCCGAGACCGGCATGCCGGCGCCGATGGCCGCGGCCATGGGTTCCTCGATGAGATGCACCGTTCTCGCACCGGCGCCCATGGCGGATTCGCGGATGGCGCGGCGTTCGACCTGGGTGGAGCCACAGGGGACGCAGACAAGCACCCGCGGGCTGGGCTTGAACAGGGTGCTGCCGTGCACCTGGCGGATGAAATACTGCAGCATCTTTTCGGTAACGGTGAAATCGGCGATGACGCCGTCCTTGAGCGGCCGAATGGCGGTGATGTGCCCCGGCGTCCTGCCCAGCATGCGCTTCGCCTCGGCGCCGACGGCGCGGATGGATTTCGCGTTGATGGAATCGCCCTCCTTGCGGATGGCGACCACGGAAGGCTCGTTCAGCACGATGCCCTTGCTCCTGACATAGATAAGGGTGTTGGCGGTACCCAGATCGATGGAAAGATCGTTGGAAAAGAAACCTCTAATCCTGTTTAACATTGCTTATTCAGACCTCACGGAAGTGGAATAACACTTGAATCGGCATGGTACGGGGACTCGGAATCGATGATGGAACAGGGTTATCATTCTTGTCTGGACATTGTGGGGTCCGACGGTCTCTCTCCGCCGATCGTCGATTTCCGCGAGCAAACTCAGACTCCTGAAGTATCATCAGGCAGTTGTAAAAGGCCCTCCAAGGCCTTTTACAACTCGCTGCGCCGCGGCACATGTCCGCGACGCGCTCCATTGTTCAACCGCTTGCAGCGTTTGAACAATGCCGGTGCATCCCTGCACCGATAACAGGCTGTTGAAAAACAGAATTTTCAACAGCCTGTCGGGCGCCAAATGC
>JARRRO010000102.1:0-5921 GCA_037380645.1 Gammaproteobacteria bacterium
CCCTGCTGTCCTATTTCATCTCCGTGGGCAATACACCGCACCTCGTCATGAGCGTCCTGCTCGTTTTCTATGCAATTATTTTGATACGTCTCGGCCTGCGTATCCGAAACATACAGACCCGAGCCATCAAGGTGGAGATTGAAAATGAGGAGATGTTTGACTTACTCAAATCGGCCAGTGACGAGACGGCAAGTACCAGGCAGCGCCTGGATGACAAGATCAGCCACCTCGCCGGCGATGTGGCTGAACGTGACAATTTTTTTAAATACACCCCTGACTGCCAATGCATCCTGGGGCCAGACGCGACCATCAGACAACTCAATCCGGCGCTGAAACACCTGCTGGGACTGGATGACGAAGAGGCGCCCTCGGGTTCCTGGTACCGCTTTATTGCGCGCCAGGAAACCGGCAAAGTCCATGCCCTGCTTGAGCGTGCCAATTCCGGCGTGCGGGACGCTCGTGGCGATGTCAGCCTGATCACGACAGGGGGGGCGACCTGCCCGCTGTCATGGCGGGTCAGTTGGCAGGACGGGCTGTATTACTGCACCGGCCGGCGGGAAACGACGGATAGCGCGGCCGTTCGCCCTAACGACGCTCCCTGAAAAAATCCTGCAACAGCCGCGCGCACTCCGCTTCCAGCACGCCCCCTGCAACCTCGACCCGGTGGTTCAGCCGGTCGGTGCCGAGGATATCGAACACGCTACCGGCGGCCCCGCCCCTGGGATCCGGGGTCCCGAACACCACGCGCCGCACCCGGGCCTGGATGACGGCGCCGGCGCACATCACGCAGGGTTCCAGGGTGGCGTACAAGGTGGTCCCGGGCAGACGGTAGTTGCCCAGCCGCGCGGCGGCGGCGCGCAGCGCCAGGATCTCGGCATGGGCAGTGGGGTCGTGGGCGGCGATGGGCCGGTTGCAGCCTTCGCCGATGACCTCGCCGTCGAGCACAAGCACCGCTCCCACCGGGACTTCACCGTCCACCTCGGCCCAGCGGGCCAGTTCCAGTGCCCGCTGCATCCAGCGCTCGTCATCAGCCAGCTGCTCACTATCCGTCGTCATGGCAGCCTGCGATTCACGGTTCACGATTCACCAGCCACGAGCTTATTCCCACTCGATGGTGGCCGGCGGCTTACTGGAGATGTCGTAGGTGACCCGGGAGATGCCGCCCACTTCGTTGAGGATGCGCCCGGAGACCCGCTCCAGGAACTCATAGGGCAGCCGTGCCCAGTGGGCGGTCATGAAATCCACGGTCTCCACCGCGCGCAGGGCGATGACATGTTCGTAGACGCGGGCGTCGCCCTTCACGCCCACCGAGCGCACCGGCAGGAACACCGCGAAGGCCTGGCTGACCTTATCGTAAAGACCCTCGCCGCGCAGCTCCTCGATGAAGATGGCGTCGGCCAGTCTGAGCATGTCGGCGTACTCCTTGTGGATCTCGCCGAGGATGCGCACACCCAGCCCGGGGCCGGGAAAGGGGTGGCGGTAGACCATGGTCGACGGCAGTCCCAGTTCCACGCCCAGGCGGCGCACCTCGTCCTTGAACAGTTCCCTCAGGGGCTCGATCAGCGCCAGCTGCATCTCTTCCGGCAGGCCGCCGACGTTGTGATGGGACTTGATGACGTGGGCCTTGCCGGTCTCGGCACCGGCGGATTCGATCACGTCCGGATAGATAGTGCCCTGAGCCAGCCACTTCACGTCCGGCAACCTGTCGGCTTCTTCCTCGAACACCTTGATGAATTCACGACCGATGATCTTGCGCTTTTCCTCGGGGTCGGCCACCCCGTCCAGGGCGGTGAGGAAGCGCAGCTCGGCATCAACCCGGATCACGTTGATGCCCAGGTGACTGGCGAAGGTTTCCATCACCTGATCCCCCTCGTGCAGGCGCAGCAGGCCGTTGTCCACGAATACACAAATCAGCTGATCGCCCACGGCCTGGTGCAACAGGGCGGCCACCACTGAGGAATCCACGCCGCCGGACAGGGCCAGCAGTACCCTGTCCCCGCCCACCTGCTCTTTGATCGCCCGGGTCGACTCATCGATGATATTGGCCGTGGTCCACAGGGAACGGCAACCGGCGATATCGTGCAGGAAGCGGGACAGGATGGCCTGACCCTGGGTGGTCTGGGTGACCTCGGGATGAAACTGCAGGCCGTAGAAGCGGCGTTCCTCGTCGGCCATGGCGGCCACCGGGGCGTTGTCGGTGGAGGCGATCACCTTGAAGCCTTCGGGCAGGGCCACCACCTGGTCGCCGTGGCTCATCCAGACGTTGAGCAGACCGTGGCCCTGGGCGTTGGTCTCGTCCTGGATGCCCTCCAGCAGGCGCGAGTGGCCGCGGGCCCGGACCCGGGCGGGACCGAACTCACGTTTGGCCGCGGCCTCCACCCTGCCCCCCAGCTGCTGCGCCATGGTCTGCATGCCGAAGCAGATCCCCAGCACCGGCACGCCCAGGGTGAACACGCAGTCCGGGGCCCGGAAACCCTTGGCCAGGGTGACCGACTCCGGACCGCCCGAGAGGATGACGGCCCTGGGGGCAATGGCGCGGATGGCGTTCTCGTCCAGGTCGAAGGGATGGATCTCGCAGTAGACCTTGGCCTCGCGCACGCGCCGGGCGATGAGCTGAGTGTACTGGGAGCCGAAATCCAGGATCAGGACTTTATCTGAATGGATATCGACCATTTCAAGCCAGAGGTTTAATGAAAATCAAGGAGACGAATTTAAAGAAGAATGGCGGATAGGTGCAGATGATTGCGCTTCTATTCACTATTCACCATTCACTGCAGTTATACCCGGTAGTTAGGGGGTTCCTTGGTGATGGTCACGTCGTGGACATGGCTCTCCTTCACCCCGGCCCCGGTGAGGCGGACGAAGACGGGCTTGCTGCGCATCTCCGCCAGGTCGTGGCTGCCGGTATAGCCCATGGCGGCGCGCAGGCCGCCGATCAACTGGTGGACGATGGCGCTCAACGCCCCCTTGTACGGCACCCGGCCTTCTATGCCCTCCGGCACCAGTTTCTCGATCTCGTCATTCTCCTGGAAATACCGGTCCGAGGAGCCGTGCTGCTGGGACATGGCGCCCAGGGAACCCATGCCCCGGTAGGACTTGTAGGAGCGCCCCTGGTACAGCTCCACCTCGCCCGGCGCCTCCTCGGTGCCGGCGAACAGGCCGCCGATCATGACGGTATGGGCACCGGCGGCGACGGCCTTGGCCACATCGCCGGAGTAGCGGATGCCGCCGTCGGAGATGAACGGCACGTCCGTGCCCTTGAGGGCCGCGGCCACGTTCATGACGGCGGTGATCTGGGGCATGCCCACGCCGGTCACCACGCGCGTGGTGCAGATGGAGCCCGGCCCTATGCCCACCTTGACCGCATCCACCCCGGCCTCCACCAGCGCCCTGGCGCCGTCGCCGGTGGCCACGTTGCCGCCGATGACCTGGCAGCCGGAAAAGTCCGACTTGATCCACTTCACCACGTCCAGCACCCCCTGGGAGTGGCCGTGGGCCGTGTCCACCACCAGCACGTCCACGCCGGCGTCCACCAGGGCCTGGACCCGTTCCTCCGTGCCCTTGCCCACGCCCACGGCGGCGCCGACGCGCAGGGTCTCGTTCTCGTCCTTGCAGGCGTTGGGAAATTCCTGGGCCTTGTGGATGTCCTTGACCGTGACCAGGCCCTTGAGCTCGAAGTTGTCATTCACCACCAGGACCTTCTCGATGCGGTACTTGTGCAGCAGGGCCGTGATCTCCTCCTCGCTGGCGCCTTCCCTGACGGTCACCAGCTTGTCCTTCTTGGTCATGACATTCCTGACCGGGTCGTCGTAATGGGTCTCGAAACGCAGGTCGCGGCTGGTGACGATGCCCACCAGCTCCGAGCCGTCCACCACGGGGACCCCGGAGATGTTGTGGGAGCGGGTCAGGTTCAGGACCTCGCGGATGCTGGTGTCCGGACCCACCGTGATGGGGTCGCGGATGACGCCGGCCTCGAATTTCTTCACCTGGCGCACCTGCCGGGCCTGCTCCTCGGGGCTCATGTTCTTGTGGATGATGCCGATGCCCCCCTCCTGGGCCATGGCGATGGCCAGGCGCGCCTCCGTCACCGTGTCCATGGCGGCCGACATGATAGGCATGTTCAGCCGGATGGACCGGGTGAGCTGCGTCTCCAGGCTGACCTCCCTGGGCAAAACGCCGGAATAGGAGGGAACCAGGAGGATATCATCGAATGTGAGGGCTTCTTCTGTGATCCGCATTTCGGAGACCGGCAAGTCCTGTAAAATAGCAGGGCATTATAGAGACTGGCACGACCGCGGTAAATCTGTATCCAGACTGGACAAACCGGCATGAGCCCCATGACAGTCAGCGCCGACGCCCCGTCCCGGGACGTATACACCGTCACCCGCCTGAACCGCGAGGTGCGGGCGGTGCTGGAGGGCAGCTTCCCAACCCTGTGGGTGCAGGGGGAGATCTCCAACCTGGCCCGCCCGGCCTCGGGGCACCTGTATTTCTCCCTCAAGGACAGCCATTCCCAGGTGCGCTGCGCCATGTTCAGGAACCGCAACCGCCTGCTGAAGTTCAGCCCGGAGAACGGCATGGAGGTCATCACCCTGGCCGCCGTCAGCCTGTACGAGGGCCGCGGGGAGTTCCAGCTGGTCGTGGAACGCATGGAACCGGCGGGGGTAGGCGCCCTGCAGAAGGCCTTCGAGGAGCTGAAGTCCAGGCTGGACAAGGAGGGCCTGTTTGCCGCCGCGCGCAAGCGGCCGCTGCCCGCCTTTCCGGACACAGTCGGCGTCGTCACCTCCCCCAGCGGCGCGGCCGTCCGGGACATCCTCCACGTCCTCAACCGGCGCTGGCCCCGGGCGCGGGTCATCGTCTATCCCGTCCCCGTCCAGGGCGAGGGGGCGGGTGCGCAGATCGCGCGGGCACTGGAGACCGCCGGCCGGCGCGGAGAGGCGGATGTCCTCATCCTGGCCCGCGGCGGCGGCTCCCTGGAGGACCTGTGGGCCTTCAACGAAGAGGCGGTGGCGCGGGCGGTGTTTGACAGTCCCGTCCCCGTGGTCACCGGCGTCGGCCACGAGACCGATTTCACCATCGCCGACTTCGTCGCCGACCTGCGCGCCCCCACCCCATCGGCGGCGGCGGAGGCGGTGAGTCCGGACCGGGTGGAGCTGGCCGAGCGGGTGAGCGGCGTCATGAACAAGCTGCTGGTGCAGACCAACCACCGCCTGCGCAAATACGGGGAGCTGCTGCGCTACTATGAAAAGCGTCTGCCCCAACCCGCCCGCCGCCTGCAACACATCAGCCAGCACCTGGACGGCCTCAGCCTGCGCCTGCTGCAGTCCCAGAAGACCGTGATCGCAGTCAAGCGCTCCCAGTTGCTTAAGCTGCAGGCCGGAATCAGTCATTACAACCCGCGCCACCTGCTCAAATATCACGACAGCCGCTGCCGCCACCTGGGAGAACAACTACACACCGGCATGGCCCGCCGGCTGATGACCCTGAAGGAGAGGCTGGAGCATACGGCGCACAACCTGCACACCGTCAGTCCGCTGGTGACGCTGGAACGCGGCTATGCCATTGTCACCCGCGTCGAGGACAATCGTATAATACGCGAGGCGGCCTCGCTGCGACCCGGCGATGCCATCCGGACGCGCCTGGCCAGGGGACAAATCCATTCCACCGTCGATAAGGTGTCCGATGCAGATTAACCGTTTCCTCGCCCTCTTCCTGCTCCTTTGCACCACCGCCGTCTTCGCCCAGACGCTGCCCGATGAATCCAGCACCCCGGGCGGCGTCGCCGTGGAGACCCTGTCCGAGCAGTCCCGGCCTGAGGTCTTCTACCACGGCGACCGGGTCATGGTCGTGGGCGAACCGGGGGCGTGGAAGGCCATGGTGGGTCTGCCCCTGTCCACCCGGCCGGGACGGCACTATCTGAC
>JARRRO010000103.1:0-568 GCA_037380645.1 Gammaproteobacteria bacterium
AATGGTTGCCCAGACAGCTGGTGGACATGGTGGAGCATTCGATGTGCCAGCCCGGCCGGCCGGGACCCCAGGGGGAATCCCAGGACGGCTCTCCCTCCTTCGCCGCCTTCCAGAGGACGAAGTCCAGGGGATCCTCCTTGGCTTCCGACACTTCCACCCGCGCCCCGGCGCGAAGTTCCTCGATCTTCTTTCCGGACAGCCTGCCGTAATCCCCGAAGCGGCTCACGTCGTAGAACACGTCGCCGTTGTCGGCGACGTAAGCATAGCCGTTGTCCAGCAGCTTCCGGATCATGGCGACGATGTCGTCGATATGCTCGGTCGCCCTGGGCTCCTGATCGGGACGCGGCACCCCAAGGGCGTCGGCGTCCTCGTTCATGGCCTCGATGAAGCGACGGGTGAGGGACTGGATCGTCTCGCCGCTCTCCGCGGCGCGGGCGATGATCTTGTCGTCGACGTCGGTGATATTTCTCACATAGGTCACATCAAAGCCGCGGGCGCGCAAATAGCGGGTTACCATATCGAACACCACCATCACCCGGGCATGCCCCAGGTGACAGTAGTCATAAAC
>JARRRO010000103.1:621-6541 GCA_037380645.1 Gammaproteobacteria bacterium
CTCCTTGATCCCTGTCAGAGTATTGTAAATCTTCAGCATTACCTGATCTTATCCCGAATTGGTCGACAGCGGCATGTTAGCAAAAGAATCAACGGCATAGAAAACTGTTATTATAGGCACGGAGAAACCCGAGGTAGTAAGAAAGGAGGAGTAGATGAAAGTGAAACTGTCCACCAGTTTCGGGGATATCATGCTGGAACTGGACGCCACGAAGGCCCCGCAGACCGTAGAGAACTTTATCTCCTACGTAAACAGCGGGCACTACAACGGCACCATATTTCACCGGGTCATCGAGGATTTCATGATCCAGGGGGGCGGCCTGGACACCGGGATGAACGTCCTTCCCACCCGCGAGCCCGTCCGCAACGAGGCCGACAACGGCCTCAGTAACCTCCTGGGAACGGTGGCCATGGCCCGCACCCCTGATCCCCATTCCGCCTGCGCCCAGTTTTTCATCAATACCACTGACAATGCGTTTCTGGATCACCAAAACACCACGGACGACGGCTGGGGATATTGCGTCTTCGGCAGGGTCATAGAGGGCATGGAGGTGGTGGAGAAGATCGAGGAGACGCCGACCACCAGCCGGTCCGGCTACCAGGACGTGCCGGAAACACCCATTGTCATCGAGGAAATCACCGTCATTGAATAAGCGTTTGACTCCCCCCCGCCGGCGGCCTCCGGGAAGCGGCGGCTGAGCATGTCCCGGACACTGTTCATCTCCGATCTGCATCTCAGCCCGGCACGGCCGGACAAGCTGGAAACTTTCAGGCGCTTCCTGCGCGGCCCGGCACTGGACGCCGCAGCCGTCTACATACTCGGCGACCTGTTTGAAGAATTCTGGGTCGGCAACGACGACCGCACCCCTCCGAACACGGAGATCGTCGATGAACTCAGGCGCTGCACCGCCGCGGGCGCAAGGATTTATTTCATCCGCGGAAACCGCGAGCTGATGCTGACGCCCTTCTTCGAATCATTGACGGGCTGCCGGATACTGCCGGACCAGACAGTCATCGAGCTGGACGGGAAAAGGGTGCTGCTGATGCACGGTGACAGGCTGTGCAGCCGGGACCGGAAATACCAGATCTACCGACGCATCGTCGAGACCCGGCCCGCGAGGAAGTTGTTTCTTAGCCTGCCGTACCGGGCCCGCACCGGGATAGCCCACGGACTGCGTCCCTACATGCGTCGCTCCGCCGACAAAAAGCCGGAGGCAATCCTTGACGCCGATCAGACGACCATAGAGCGCACCATGCTCGCCCACGGCGTGGACGAACTGATACACGGACACACCCACCGCCCGGGGTTGCATGAATTTGAACTCGGTGGCATGCCGGCACGGCGCGTTGTCCTGGGTGACTGGTACGAGAAGGACTCGGTGCTGATCTGCGAGGGTCCCCGCCGGGACCTGGTCCCGGCCGTGGACTGTCTGGACACGGCGGACCAGGAAAGCTCCGGCTAGATCAGCCAGCCGCCCAGGGTCATGACGCCGAGTACGGTGAGCCAGATGATCAGGTTACGGTTAATCAGGGCCTGTACCTCGCTGATCCATTCACTGTAACCGCGACCACCCTCCGCCCCGCCGCCGGCGGGCTGGTACTGCAGGGCGCCCAGGCCGCTGCGGCCGACGACCGCGGCGCTGCAGTCCAGGCTGTGACCGGGGACTTCCCGCCAGAGTTCCAGGGCATGCACCAGGCTGCCGCTGAGTCCGAAGCCCAGTGCCTGCAGGCGCGCCGACGGCCACATCAGGAGGCGGTGCAGATCGCGCACGGCCTCGGCATAACCGCCGTGGACACCGTCATAACGGTTGTCCAGCCGGGCGACCAGGCGGTACAGCAGGGCCCCCACCATGCCCAGCACCAGGAACCAGAACAGCACGGCAAAGATATTTTCATGGGAGCGAAAGAGGATGGCCTCCAGTGACGCCTCTTCGGAAGTCCGGTCCGTCTCGGTCTTCACGCCCAGTGCGTCTTCCAGATCTCCGGCCTGGTCCTCGCGACCCTGCTCCAGTGCCTCCCGGTAGCGGTTCAGCAGGGTGTGTACGTCCGTGCCCAGCGAATAGACGAAGACCGCGATCCCCAGGAGGAAAACCAGCACGGGGGACACCATGCCCAGCAGGTAGGCAGCGGCCAGCAGCGCCAGCAGAGGCAACAGCAGGGTCACCACCACCCCGGCGGGACCGTCCCAGTAGCGATGCCGGCTGCACCTGAGTTCAAACCAGCGGCTGTAGCGATCAAACCAAGCGAAGTCCCGGATGCGATCCAGGGACCCCAGGAAGTATTCCAGCCCCAGCCCGATGAGGATTTGGATCAGTGTCATGGGATCGAATTATGTCTTCGCTTGGAAAAAAGTCCGGACACCGCTGCCGCGCCCTGCTATCGACGGACAGGACCGCGTCCCCGCAGGCGCGGCGGGTATCCAAATTTTATTCTTGTAAATCAAAATGTTATAATTTTCAGCGATGTCGTCTCCCCCGCCCCGGGGAAGTCCCTAGTATTCTAGTCCAGCAGGCGGAAAAAATATCCCCAGTCAAAGGCGGAACCGGGATCGGTCTTGCGGCCCGGAGCCACATCGCAGTGGCCCACGATGCGCTCCCGGCGGATGCCCGGCCAGCGCCCCTGCAGGGCCGCCACCGCCTCAGCCAGGCGCCGGTACTGGGCCTCCTCGTAGGCCTCGTCGTCGCGGCCCTCGAGTTCGATACCGATGGAGAAATCATTGCAGGCCCCGCGCCCGCCCAGACGGGACTCGCCGGCGTGCCAGGCACGCTTGGAAAACGGTACGTACTGGGTGAGGGCGCCCTTCCTGTCGATAAGCAGGTGCGAGGACACCCGCAGCGACTCTATCCCCCTGAAATAGTCATGGACGTTCACTT
This sequence comes from Gammaproteobacteria bacterium, assembly GCA_037380645.1. GTDB lineage: Bacteria > Pseudomonadota > Gammaproteobacteria > Eutrophobiales > Eutrophobiaceae > JBBDSH01. The sequence continues at coordinate 3,494 of JARRRO010000103.1, forward strand.
CCAGGGTATTGGTGAACAGCTGATCGATATACGGTCCGCCGTAACGTCCGGGAGGCAGGCTGATCCCGTGAATGATCACGGCGTCGATGCCGCAACCGCCGGGGCGTTCGTCGCAATTCGGGGAGACGACCCGCCTGGCGCTTTCAAACCATTCATAATTGTCATCGAATTCGAGCAAGGCGGCGCAACCCGGTGCAGAGGCTGAGGTATCCGTGGTAGGCTAGACTTCCTGCAAGATTATCAAGGCCTCTCCACGAGTCAAACGCCATGTGCCGCCTGGCCGCCTATACCGGTCCCGAGATCCCGCTCTGCCAACTGCTGCTGGAGCCCGAGCACAGCCTCCTGGTGCAGTCCTGGGGGCCGCAGGAAATGGCCGAGGCGGTACTCAACGCCGATGGTTTCGGTTTCGGCTGGTACGGCGATGACGGTGTTCCGGGCAAATACATCAATACCGTGCCCATGTGGTCCGACGTCAACCTGGAAGCGCTGGGGCGTTCCCTCAGAAGCGCCATGTGGCTGGCCAACGTGCGCAGCGCCACGCCCGGCCAGGCCGTCAGCCTGGACAATACCCAGCCGTTCATCGACGGCGGCATCATGTATCTGCACAACGGCTACATCAAGGGCTTTGGGGAATCGGTCAGGGCGCGTTTCCACGAATTCCTCGCCCCCGCCATCCAGGCGGGGATCCAGGGCAATACGGATTCAGAATACCTGTTTGCCCTGTTCCGCCAACAATTCACCTCTAACCCCGATCCGCTGCCGGCGCTGCGCGGGCTGCTGGCATCCCTGTCCGATCTGCTGGCCGGGGCGCCGGCCCTGGTGAATATCGTGGTCAGCGATGGACAAAGTCTGATCGCCTGCCGGCACGCCTGCAACGACGGCGCCTGCCCCACGCTTTATTACACCGACAGCCATCCGGATTTTCCCGACGCTGCCCTGCTCGCCTCGGAACGGTTCTCCTCCCCCGCGGCCTGGGAACCGGTGGCGGAGGACACCATCCTGGTCATCGCCCCGGACCGAACGGTGGACTGGTACCGGATATGAACGCCGGTGCCATGCTGGAGGAGCTGGGAGAACAGCGGACACTGCTGCTGGACAACATCCGGCGGGTCCCCGGCTCCGACGCCAACCGCCAGTACCACCCCGACCTCAGCCCCCTGGGCTGGCATCTCGGCCACTGCCTGTTCACCGAGCTGTACTGGGTCCGGGAGGTCCTGCTGGGGGACCCCGGCTGCGGTGCGAACCTCATGGTCGTATATGTCCCCGAACTCTGTCCCAAGCCCGAACGCGCCGCCGCCCTGCCCAATCCCCAGACCCTGTTTGACTGGGCGGAGGAGATCCGGGACGAGCACGAGTCCCTGCTGCCGCAACTGCTGGAGGAGGACCGAGGCGAGAGACTGCTCAAGGACGGCTTTCTGCTGCCGTTCCTGAGCCAGCACTACGCCCAGCATTACGAGACCACCATGTACATCCTGGCCCAGCGGCAGGGCGAAACGGCGGACTCCGACCCGACGCTGCCATCCCCCTCCCCCCGCCCTCCGTCGGGTGAGGCCGTGACCGTGGCGGGCGGCCGCTATGACATCGGCGCCGAGGGCAACCACCGCCCGTATGACAATGAATACCCCGCCTTCACCACCTCCCTGGCGACCTTCCATATCGCCCGGCGGCCGGTTTGCAATGGGGAATACCTGGGGTTTATCGAGAACGGCGGCTATGACAACCCGGACCTGTGGCCCGGGGAAGGCTGGCGCTGGCGGCAGCAACAGGGAATCACCCTGCCGGATCACTGGCGCCGGGACGGTGGCGGGAAAGTTTATGGCGTGGATGAGGTCGGCCCCCACGAACTCGAGGCGGAGGCGCCGGTATACGGGGTAAGTCATTATGAGGCCCGCGCCTTCGCCTGCTGGGCCGGCGCACGCCTGCCCCATGAATACGAATGGGAGGCGGCCAAGAAAAGCGGCGCCCTGAGCCAAGACAGCCGCGTCTGGGAATGGTGCGACAATCCCCTGCATCCCTATGCCGGCTTCGAGGCCTTTCCCTACGCGGGCTATTCCGTCCCCTATTTTGACGAGCGGCACTTTGTGCTGCGCGGGGGCAGCGCCCACACCCGGCCCTGCGTCCGGCGCCCTTCCTTCCGCAATTATTACGAACCGGACAAGCGCCATATCCGGGCCGGCATCCGCCTGGTCTGGCCCTGAAGGACGGACCATGACCGGCGGGCGCGAAGACCACGAGTTTCCCAAACGCATCGGCAGCGGCATGGTCATCGCCGCCTGGATCGTCGGCCTGGGCCTCATGACCCTGCTCTTCAGCGGCCTGCTCTCGCGGCAGCAGAACCCCAATTCCCAGGTGCAGAGCCGCCACCAAGGTAATCGGGTCGAGGTGGTCCTGAAGCAGAACCGGGCCGGTCACTACGTGGCCACGGCGAAGATCAACCGCCGCCCGGTGCAGGTGCTGCTGGACACCGGCGCCACCGATGTCAGCGTGCCGGCGAGACTCGCGGCCAGACTGGAACTCAAGCGAGGCGCCCAGGTGCTGGTTACCACCGCCAACGGCACCGTCCCCGTCTACACCACCCGGCTGGACGAGGTGCGCCTAGGCGATATCACCCTCAGGAACATCCGCGCTACCATCAACCCCCATGCCGATGACGATTTCGTCCTGCTGGGCATGAGCTTTCTCAAACAACTGGATTTCTCTCAACGGGGCGGTAAGCTCATCCTGACCCAGGAACAATAATCGATCTCAGCGCCGACGAGACGCTGCCATGCACCTGCTGCAATCTCTGATTCACTGGATCAACTCCGTCCTCTGGGGGGAGCGGCTGGGCATACCTCTTCTGATCCCGCTGCTGGCCTTTGTCGGGATCTACCTGACCCTGGGCCTGCGCGCCATGCCCTGGCGTTACCTGCCCCGCGCCTTCGGCCTGCTCTGGCGGGGCCGCAAGACCACCACCTACGAGGGAGACAACGCCGCTTACCAGCCCCTGATGACCGCCCTCTCGCCCACCATCGGCACCGGCAACCTCGCCGGGGGGGCCACGGCCAT
>JARRRO010000104.1:0-5896 GCA_037380645.1 Gammaproteobacteria bacterium
GCGGCAGCCAGAACCAGTGCAGGATGCTGCCGCTCTGGGCACGGATGATGTCGCCCAGGTTGAGGCTGCCGGCCGCGATCAGCACGCAGACCAGGGCGAATCCCATGGCGATCTCGTAGGCTACTATCTGGGCCGCCGAACGCATACTGCCCAGGAAGGCATACTTGGAATTCGATGACCAGCCGGCGATGATGACCCCGTACACCGCCAGGGAGGTGAGCGCCAGGATGTACAGCAATCCGGCATTGATGTCCGCCAGGACCATGGTGTTATCGAAGGGGATCACCGCCCAGGCCGCGACGGAAGGGGCGATGGAAAGGATGGGCGCCATGATGAACAGGCGCTTGTTGGCTCCGGTGGGAACGACTATCTCCTTGAACATCAGCTTGAGGGCATCGGCGATGGGCTGCAGCCAGCCGCGCGGCCCTACCCGGTTGGGGCCGATGCGACACTGGATATAACCGATGATCTTGCGCTCGGCGTAGGTGAGATAGGCCACCGCCAGCAGCAGCGGCAGCAGGATGACGACGATCTTGACCAGAACTTCCAGGGTATACACGGTGTCTGTCTGCCAGGAGGCAGGTACCAGGAAGTCCGCCAGGGGGCTGAGGATATAGGTGCGTATGAAGTCCATGGCCGCTTCCATCGTTTCAACCCTTGCTCACGTTCACGTCGCCGAAGGCTTCGCCCAGATCGACGGCTGCGGGCTGGGCGGCATGAACGAGCACCGTGTTTTCCGGTACATGCGCATCCAGCACGAAGGGCAGGACTACTTCCACCTCTTCCTGCTGCAATCTGATTTTCCCTTCTTCTCCCAGATCCAGTCTCTGCGCCAGTTCCGCGTTCAGATGCACCCTGCCGTCACTCCCCTGCCCTGTCTTCTGCAGGGCCGCGGCGCGGCGCTGTAGCCCGTCGCCGGCGTACAGGGGAACGTCGGTGACGAGGCGGACCGCGCCGTTGGCGGCGGGAAGCGCGGCGGGGCGCCGCCAGCTGCGTTGGTTATCGGGTCTGATATCAGACACCAGGGAATCGAGCTCCGCGCCGATCGCGTCCACGGAATCGTAGCGGCAGCCGTCCACACCCATCTCCGTGGCCAGAACGCGCAGGACCTTCCAGGCCGGCCGCGCCTCACCGGGGGCGGGAACGACGGCGGAGAAGGCCTGCCGCGTTCCCTCCAGGTTGTAGTAGCTTCCCTCGTTTTCCGCGTACACGGCCATGGGCAGCAGGACGTCGGCGTATTTTTCCATGGCCGGCGTCCTGTAAGGCGTGATTGCGACCACCGTGCGCGCCTTTTCCAGCGTCTCACGCGCCAGGCGTCCGTTACAGCAATCCAGTTCCGGCTCCACGTTGAGCAGGACATAGGCCGGCAGTTCGGCCCTGAGCATGGACTGGGCATCAAGGCCGGCGGGATCAGCCTCCCTCCCGGCAGGACCGCGGTGCGGCAGCGCCCCGGCCAGGCAGGCCCCGGCGCTGTTGGCCGCCTCCCCCGGAAAACCGAGGACGGCGCCGGACAGCTCCGCGATCTTCCCGGCCAGGTAACGGATGGCGGAATAATCGGGCATGGACGCGGCCAGGCTGCCCACCAGGACCGCCGCCCGGCCGCCGGCGTGCAGCTTGCGCGCCACGTCCCGGTGCGCCTCGGTGACCTCGACGTCCTGCAGCAGCGCACGGGCGTCATCGTCTCCGCCGCCGGCCATCTCCTGCAGGGCCCTGAGTATCCCGGCCAGGGCCCGGGCCGGCTCGCGGCTCACGATCTGCGCCGACACGCGGTAGTTGAGATCCCAGGCCAGGGGGTTGACGAACATGATATCCGCGCCCTTCAAGGCCGCCTTGCGCAGACGCAGGTTCAGCAGCGGCTGATCCTTGCGCGGATTGCCGCCTATGATCAGGGCCGCCTGCAGGTCCTCCAGCTCGTGGACGGACTGTCCCAGCCACGGAAATACGGGATCGTTGTCCTGGTCGGAGAAATCCGATCGCCGCAGGCGGTGATCGATATTGCCGCTGCCCAGCCCGCGCAGGAACTTCTGCAGCAGGAACAGCTCCTCCGTAGTCGCCGTGGGCGAGGCCAGGGCGCCGACGGCGCCGGCGCCATTTTCGTCGATGACGCCGCGCAGGGACTGCCGGGCGTGCTGGAAGGCCGTCTCCCAGTCCACTTCTTCCCACTCGCCGTTCACCTTGAGCATGGGCTCGCGCAGGCGATCCTCGCTGTACATGCCCTCGTAGCTGAACCTGTCCCGGTCGGACAGCCAGACTTCGTTGACGGCCTCGTTTTCCGCCGGGACCACGCGCTTGACCCTGTCCACCTTGACGTGGAAGTGCAGGTTGGAACCGAGGCTGTCGTGGGGGGCGATGCCCGGATGCTGGGTTATCTCCCAGGCCCGCGCCGAATAGCGGAAAGGTTTGGAGGTCAGCGCCCCCACCGGGCACAGATCGATGACGTTGCCCGAGAGTTCGGAGACCATGCTCTTCTCTATATAGGTGCCGATCTCCATGTGTTCGCCGCGGCCGGTGGCGCCCAGTTCCTTGAGTCCGGCGATCTCCTCGCCGAAGCGGACGCAGCGCGTGCATTGAATGCAGCGGGTCATGTCGGTCTGCACCAGGGGGCCGATGTTTTTGTCCTTGACCACCCTTTTCTTTTCCTGGTACCGGGAGATGTCGCTGCCGTAGCCCATGGACAGGTCCTGCAGCTCGCATTCCCCGCCCTGGTCGCAGATGGGGCAGTCCAGGGGATGGTTGATCAGCAGGAACTCCATGACGGACTTCTGCGCCTCGATGGCCAGTTTGGACTTGGTGCGCACCACCATGCCATCCATGACCGGGGTAGCGCAGGCGGGCAGCGGCTTGGGCGCCTTCTCCACTTCCACCAGGCACATGCGGCAGTTGGCCGCCACCGCCAGCTTCTTGTGGTAGCAGAAACGCGGCACGTAGATACCCTGAGCGTCGGTGACCTGCATGAGCATCTGGCCCTTGCGCGCCTCGTAGGACTTGCCGTCCACTTCGATTGTGACTTTGTCTTCAGCCATGATTTAAATCTGATTTGATCTCGCAGAGACGCAAAGGCGCGAAGGTTTTATTTCACTTTTCCATCTCGGCGTCTTGGCGTCTTGGCGAGAAATTTTCTTTTCCAATATCGATTTCATTGTGACGGATTTGCACATGCAGCCGTCTTCACGCTGCCTACAATGGAGCGGCCGCCGTTTTCGATCATGTATTCGAACTCGTGCCGGTAGTGCTTCAGAAAGCTCTGCACCGGCCAGGCGGCGGCATCGCCCAGGGCGCAGATGGTGCGCCCCTCGATTTTGTTGGCCACGTCCACCAGCTTGTCCATGTCCTCCCCGCGGCCCTTGCCGTCGATGATCCTGCCCAGCATGCGGTACAGCCAGCCGGTGCCTTCGCGGCACGGCGTGCACTGGCCGCAGGATTCGGCGTAGTAGAAACGAGAGATACGGCGCAGCATGCGCACCATACACGTTGTCTCATCCATCACCACCACAGCGCCGGAACCCAGCGCGGAACCCGCCTTCTGGATGGAGTCGTAATCCATGTTTGTTTCCAGCATGATCTCCCCGGGCAGTACGGGCACCGAGGAGCCACCGGGGATAACGGCCTTCAGGGTATGGCCGTCGCGCACGCCGCCGGCCATTTCCAGCAGCTCCCGGAACGGCGTGCCCATGGGCACCTCGAAGTTGCCGGGCCGGTTGACATGGCCGCTGACGGAAAAGCACTTGGTGCCGCCGCTTTTCTCCACGCCGATGTCCGCGAACCACTTCCCGCCCTTGCGCATGATGGTGGGCACGGAGGCGAAGGATTCGGTGTTGTTGACGGTGGTGGGTTTGCCGTAGACGCCGTAATTGGCGGGGAACGGCGGCTTGAACCGCGGCAGCCCCTTCTTGCCTTCCAGGGATTCCAGCAGCGCGGTCTCTTCTCCGCAGATATAGGCGCCGGCGCCGAGGACATTGTGGATATCAATGTTGACGCCGCTGCCCATGATGTTTTTGCCCAGGAAGCCTTCGGCATAGGCCTCCCTGAGGGCCTGCTCGATGCGCAGGTACGGCTCGTCCATGAACTCGCCGCGGAGGTAATTGAAGGCGACGTTGCAGCGCATGGCATAACAGGCAATAGCCAGGCCCTCGATCAGGGCGTGGGGATTGAAGCGCAGGATATCCCTGTCCTTGCAGGTGCCCGGCTCGCTCTCGTCCGAGTTGCACACCACGTACTTGGGACCGTCGTACTTGGCCGGCATGAAACTCCACTTCAGGCCGGTGGGGAATCCGGCGCCACCGCGCCCGCGCAGACCCGAGGTCTTGACCTCCTCGATGACGTCCTCTGGAGACGGCTTCTCGCTGAGGATCTTCTTCCATGCCTCGTAACCGCCCACCTGGTAGTAATTGTCCAGCGTCCAGGGCTGGTCGAAACCCAGGGTTGCATAACAGACCGTATTGATGTTTTTCTCAGCCATTACTCGAGTTTGTCCAGTATCTCGTCGACCTTTTCCGGGGTCAGGTTTTCGTAATACTTGTGGTTGACCATCATCATGGGCGCCCCGCAGCAGGCGGCCAGGCATTCCTCTTCCCGTTTCAGGTAGATGCGGCCGTCCTCGGTGGATTCGCCTACCTTGATACCCAACTTCTTTTCTATGTGCTCGACAATGTCATAGGCGCCGCACAGCATGCAGGAGATGTTGGTGCACACGGAGACACTGTTGCGTCCCACCGGCTGCGTCTCCAGCATGGAATAGAAGGTGCCCACCTCGTACACGGAAATAGGCGGCATCTCCAGGTACTCGGCCACCGCATCCATCAGCTCGACGGTCAGGTAGCCGCCGTTCTCGTGTTGCACCTCCCTGAGAGCCGCCAGTACGGCGGACTGCTTCCGGTCCGGCGGAAACTTCGCCATCCAGGAATCGATCACCTCGCGCGCGTGGGCGGATAATTTTGTTTCGCCTGTTTCGCTCATATCTGTATTTACCGGTCAATTTCGCCGAAGACGATGTCCTGCGTGCCGATCACGGCGACCACGTCGGCGAGCATGTGGCCCTTGACCATCTCGTTCATGGCGGAGAGGTGGGCGAAGCCGGGAGCGCGTATTTTCACGCGGTAGGGTTTGTTGGCACCGTCGCTGATCAGGTAGATACCGAACTCACCCTTGGGATGCTCGATGGCGGCGTAGTATTCGCCTTCGGGAATGCAGTAGCCCTCGGTAAACAGCTTGAAGTGGTGGATCAGGGCCTCCATGTCGCCCTTCATCACCTCGCGCTTGGGCGGCACCAGCTTGTAATCGTCGACGATCACGGGACCCGGGTTGTTGCGCAGCCAGTCCACGCACTGCCGGATGATCCGGTTCGACTGGCGCATCTCCTCGATGCGCACCAGGTAGCGATCGTAGCAGTCCCCGCTGACGCCCACCGGGATGTCGAAATCCAGCCGGTCATAGACCTCGTAGGGGCGCTTCCTGCGCAGGTCCCATTCCACCCCGGAGCCCCTCAGCATGGGGCCGGTGAAACCCAGCTGCAGGGCGCGTTCCGGGGATACCACGGCGATCCCCACGGTGCGCTGCTTCCAGATGCGGTTGTCCGTCAGCAGGGTTTCATACTCGTCGACGTGTTTGGGGAAACGCTCGGTGAAATCCCAGATGAAGTCCAGCAGGGAGCCCTGGCGATTGTGGTTCATCCGCTCCACGTCCTTGCGGCTGTGCCACTTCGACGCTTCGTACTGCGGCATGGTATCCGGCAGGTCCCGGTAGACCCCGCCCACGCGGTAGTAGGTCGCATGCATGCGCGAGCCCGATACCACCTCGTAGGTATCCATCAGGTCCTCGCGCTCGCGGAAGCAGTACAGGAACATCGTCATGGCGCCGATATCCAGCCCGTGGGTACCCAGCCACATGAGGTGGTTCA
>JARRRO010000105.1:0-7693 GCA_037380645.1 Gammaproteobacteria bacterium
ACCACATGATCCAGGACGTGGTCAAGGACCTCAGCAAGGAGGAGTTCGAGGAAAACCTCGCCCGCATCCCCCTGGAGGAACAGCGTACCAAGTGGCGCCTCGCCGCCACCAAGTCCTTCCCCCAGGAACAGCTGGACGACGCCGTCAGGCGCCTCAGGATTTCCATACAGCGCCATGAGGAGCGGCTGCAAAAGCACGAATGGCTGGCCGGCTCCACCTATTCCCTGGCGGACGTGAACACCTATTCCATGACTGCAGCCATGCCCCACTTCTTCCCCGATTTCTTCAATGAAAAGGACTCGCCCAAATCAGTGGAATGGCTGGCCAGGATGAATGGGCGTCCCGCGGTCCAGGCCGCCCTGGCCATGTCGCGCAGGCAGCCCACGCACCGCCGGGCCCACAACGAGTAGGTATCAAGGCCGGGCAGGCGCGCCGGGTTCAGTCCGGCGCTGCCGCGGTCTCGTCCAGCTGAAAACCTCTGAACCGCACGAAGGTCAGCCTGGCCAGCCACAGGGCGGCAAGGGTGCCGAGGATCATGGGCGTGGTCGCCGCCAGGAACAGGCGGTCCATGGGTATGTGCGCGGCGATCAGGGCGCCGCCGATGAGCGGCCCGCCGATGGAGCCGAACCGGCCGATGGCGAAGGCCCAGCCGACGCCCTTGGATCGGAAAGGCGTCGGATAGATGAGGCCGGCCGAGGCGTTGTTGCCGAATTGTGCCCCCAGTACGGTGACGCCGGAGAGCGTGGCAAACAGGGTCAGGACGGGGAAGGACAGGCCCCCGACCCCCAGGGCCGCGATGGCCGGGATCGCCAGGGCGAACAGGGCGGCGATGACCACGAAGCCGAAGCGGTCCAGCAATATGCTGATCAGGATCCCCCCCAGTGTTCCTCCTACGCTGTAGAAACCGCTGGCAATGGCGGCCTGCTCCGGGGTGACGCCGATGCTTTCAAACAGGAGAGGCATCCAGCTGTTGAGAAAATAATTGGCCATGAGGGCGGTGCAGAAGCACAACCACAGCAGGGGAGTGATAAGTGCCAGCCCGTCGCTGTAGATCTGCCTCAGGCCGCTGCCCCGGGCCTGTTCCTTATTACTGATATGAACGAACTCTGCGTTATCTTCGATAACCATGTCCTTGCGCAGCCGCCGAGCCACCTTGAGCAGCCTGGCGCGCTTCTCCGGGAACTGGGCCAGGTACTTGACCGATTCCGGCATGGCGAAGAACAGGCATGCGGCGATGACCAGCGGCACCGCGCCGCCCACCAGGAACAGCACCTCCCAGCCGTAATGGGGCAGCAGCCAGGCCGAGACCACGCTGGGGGTGGCGCTGCCCAGGGTGATGCCGGTAAACATCAGAACGGTCAGGGTAGCCCGCAGGCGTTTGGGCGAGAGCTCCGAGCTCAGGGCGATGGTGTTGGGCAGGAGACCGCCGATGCCGATGCCGGTGAAAAATCGCAGCACGATAATCTGATTCAGGCTGGTGGTCCACATCACCGCCAGGGTGAACACGCCGTAGATCAGGCAGCCGGTGATGATCGCGGTCTTGCGTCCGAGGCGGTCGCCGAGATAGCCCAGCAGGGGTGCGCCGAACAGGATGCCCACCAGACTGGCACTGAAGGCCGGTCCCAGAGATGAGGGCTCAAGGTTCCAGTCATGCACCAGCTTGGGGGCGGCGAAGGACAGGGCGGTGATGTCGTAGCCGTCGCCGAACATGGCCAGGAACGACCAAAACAGAAGGTTGAAATTGAACCAGTCGATTTTCTGCTCATCGACCAGCTGTTCCACGTGGATTGTCTGCGCCAAGACCACCCCCTCTCGCCGTTCCGGAGGGTTTCCGGAGTCGTCGTCGAGTCTGATTATTTGATTATGTTGCGTGTCATTGTCGCATGGCCGCGACGTTGCCGTCACTCACCGGGTTCCCATTTCCTGCCTGTTACGGGATGCGGATAGTGGAAGGGAACGACGCTGGTTTCGGGCCAGCTGTACGGCATGTGTTCGGTAAGCTCGTCGGGCCCGATGGGATTGTCCGGCCAGGTCTGCTCGAAGGCCGGCAGGTGGGCGCTGCCATGAGCCCAGCCTTCCTCGTAGGAGGCCTGCCAGCGGCCGACGTAGTCCAGGTAAAGGATCTTCCAGACCCCGTCCTCGCGGATGTATTCGTTCTCGTAGATGCCGCCGCTCCAGAACTGCTGCGGCATGTGTTCCACTGGCTCCGGCTTATCGTCGTGATAACCGATCATGTTGAGGGAACGGAAGCGTCCGCGGGCATAGTTGCGGTCCGGGGCGACGGTGACGATGTCCTGCATCTGCAGGTGGTCCAGCAGGAAGCCGAATACCGGGCCGTTGTGGCCCTTGGTGAAATCGGCGCGGAACCAGTCGCAGTAGAGCCGCCGAACGCCCTCTTTGCCCCGATAGATGCCGTTCAGGAAACGCACCGCCCCGTCCCGGGCGAACAGATCCACCGTCTCGTCGTACAGGCACATGTCAATGTAGTAGCCGTACTGGAAATGCAGACAGCGGATGGCGTGGATATCCTCCATGACATCCATGCGGCGGGTAAGATCCTTCACCTTCTGCTGCAGTTCCCGTACGGTTTCGTTGTCCGTCATGACGTTCTCCTCGGAGATGCTGAAAAATCAATATTGCATGCTAACGCGTCTGCGCCATAAAAGCTAAAACACCCACCTTCCGGCTCAGGATGATGGTAACCACGAAACATATTTTTTTAAAGCCACAGAGGCCACAGAGATCACAGAGAAGAAAATATCTGATGACGGTTCTTTAATAGCCGGCATGCGTTATTAGGATGTAATCCGCATCAACAACATACGTATAGTAAAGATTATATTTGATATACGGAATTAATGCTTTTCCATGTTACCTGGTGGTCAGACGACACTGTTGCAGGTTCTGCCAGAGTCATGTCTGCTTTTTATTACTCTGTGACCTCTATGGCTTTATTTATTGTGTCGGCATCTGCCATGCAGTACCCTTGCCTGAAAGTTCCGGTTTTTCGATGAGGTTTTTGCATGTCATTCCTGTTTCCCGACACACCCGCCTTCACAGGCTTCAACCAGCCGCGGCGCATCGAGGCGGACGTGTTCGACCTCGAGGTGGAGGGCGAGGTCCCTGCGGCGCTGAACGGCGCCTTTTACCGCTGCGGGCCGGATCCCCGTTTCCCCCCGCGCATGGGCGACGACATCAACATCAACGGCGACGGCATGATCACCTGTTTCCGCTTCCGGGATGGGCGTGTGGATTTCCGCAGCCGCTACGTGAGGACAGAGAAATACAGGCTGGAAGGGGAGGCTCGTGAGGCTTTATTCGGCGTCTACCGCAACCCCTACACCGACGATCCCCGCGTCGCCGGCGCCGATCGCACCACCGCCAACACCAACGCCGTCTTCCATGCCGGCCGCCTGTTCGCCCTCAAGGAGGACGGCCTGCCCCACGAACTGCATCCCGAGACACTGGAGACGCTGGGCCGCTGCGACTATAGCGGCCGCATGCACAGCCTGACGGCCACCGCCCATCCCAAAATCGATCCGGTCACGGGAGAGATGATCTCCCACGGCTACGAGGCCCGCGGCCTGGCCACCCGTGACGTGGCCCTGCAAATCATAGATCCCGACGGTAACCTGGCGCGCGAAGTCTTCTTTCTCGCTCCCTACGTCAGCTTCATGCACGACTGGGCCGTCACGGAGACGCACCTGGTTTTTCCGCTTTGGTCCACCACCGCGGATGAGGACCGCATGAAAGCCGGTGGTGCACACTGGATGTTCGAGCCGGATCGCGAGCTGCAGAGAGGGATCATGCGCCGTGACGCCGAGGTGAACGACATTCGTTGGTTCTGCGCTCCGCCCTCCGGTGTCGGCCACATCCTCAACGCCTTCAGCGAAGGAGACAAAGTCCATATTGATCTTTTTGTCAGCGAACGCAATCAGTTCCCCTTCATAGAGAACGCCGACGGCGCGCCCTTTGACCGGAAGCGGGCTACCCCTCGCCTGACGCGCTGGATTTTTGATCTTGCCAAACCGGGCGAGAACTTCGAGGCCGAGACCCTGCATCATGATTTCATGGAGATGCCCACCACGGACCTGCGTTACCAGATGCATCCCTATCGCCACGGTTATACCACCGTGGTGGACATGGACCGGCCGCTCAACGTGGCCGGGACCATCGGTGTCGGCTGGAATACCCTGTGCCATGTAGACATGGCCACCGGCCGTCAGCGGCGCTGGTACGTGGGGGAGAAGACCACCTGCCAGGAGCCGTGCTTCGTGCCCCGCTCACCCGACGCCCCGGAGGGTGACGGCTACCTGCTGTCGGTGCTGACCCGCTTCGACGACGGCATCAGCAGCGAACTGGCCGTCCTGGATGCACAGCATATTGATAAGGGGCCGCTAGCGCGTGTGCGCATGTCCTTCCACCTGCGCGCCGCCGTGCACGGCAACTGGGTGTCGGAACAGGTACTGTCCAGCGGCGTTGCCGCATAACCGACCGTCATAAGCAGGATCCTGGGCGTCCACCTTTTCTATACAAAGGCCGATTTACCGCGGAGGACACGGAGAACACGGAGTTCATATACCAGAAACCATCTCAAAATTGATGAACAATCAGTTCACGCCAAGGCGCAAAGACGCAAAGAAATGCATTTGTATTCTTTTCCTTGGCGCCTTGGCGTCTCTGCGAGATACTTAATTCGTTCGGGATAGGGTTCGGGGCAGCAATCTGACACCAATCTTTAAAGAACTAACTTATGAACCTTTTATAGATAAGGAGAAACGCCGTGTCCGAATCACGCCAGCGACCGCCGTTTCGCGCCGATCACGTGGGCAGCCTGCTGCGCCCGCCGTGGCTGCTGGAGGCCCGGGAGGAACACCGGCAGGGCAGACTGGAGGGACCGGAGCTTGCGGAGCTGGAAGACAGGGCCATCCGCGAGGTGGTGGCCATGCAGCAGGATATCGGCCTTAAGGCGGTCACCGACGGGGAGTTCCGGCGCAACCTCTGGCACGTGGATTTCCTGAAACAGTTCGCCAATGTCAGCGTTACCCGCTCGCCTGTCAAGGTGAACTTTCACACCGAGGAGGGCGACATAGAGCGCCGGCCCTCGGCGCTGCGCGTGGAGGGGAAGCTGGGCCGGCCGCACCCCATCTTCGTCGATCATTACCGCTTCCTGCACTCGGTGGCGGAGGCCGTGCCCAAGATCACCCTGCCTTCGCCCAGCATCCTGCATTTCCGAGGAGGACGCGGGGCCGTGGACGAGGACGCCTATCCGGACATGGCGGAATTCTTCGCCGATCTGGCCAGGGTGTACAGTGAAGAGGTGAAAGCCCTGGCTGATGCCGGCTGCCGCTACCTGCAGCTGGACGAAGTGAACTTCGCTTATCTGTGCGACCCGGCGCTGCGGCGGCAGGTGCGCGACCTCGGCGAAGACCCGGATGCCCTGCCGCTGATCTACGCAGACCTGATTAACGGGGCCATCGCCAGCCGGCCAGCCGGCATGGCGGTTACCATGCACCTGTGCCGCGGAAACTTCGAGGGGGCATGGCTGGCCGAGGGCGGCTATGAACCGGTGGCGGAGGTTCTGTTCAACGCCATCAATGTGGACGGCTATTTCCTGGAATACGACACGGACCGGGCCGGCGATTTTTCGCCCCTGCGGCGGGTACCGACGGGCAAGACGGTGGTGCTGGGCCTGGTCAGCAGCAAACGCGGCGAGCCGGAGAGCGGGGAGGATCTCAAACGGCGCATAGACGCGGCGGCGCGTTACCTGCCCCTGGATCAACTGGCCCTGAGTCCGCAGTGCGGCTTCGCCAGCGGCGAGAAGGGCAACAAGCTGAGCATCGACGAAGAGAAGGCCGGCAGTATTTTTATTCAGCCACAAACGACTACAGGGATGTAGGAGGTAGAAAACATCTGGAACACGTTACTGTTAACTACTTACGATTCACTGCTTTTCACTGGCCGCCCAGGGATTTCCAGACCTGGTCGACGGTTGTCGACCCCTTATTTAGTGGATTTCGCGTCTTTCGCGTCTTTTTTGTCTTTCGTGGCATTCTTGAACCAGTTCACCACATTGTTAATTAAATAGCCGGAGTTTTCTCCTTTCTCCTTCTGCGGCTCCGCCTGTTTTGCCTCTCTTATATGTTTCGCCGGTTTTATTTGTTTAGACTGTTTTGTCTGTTCCACCTGTTCCACCTGTTTCCGCAGTGTCACTCGAGCCTTGGCGATGGCGGGTGAAGCCGGCGTCAGCTTTCGTGCCCGCGACAGGTAGATCCAGGCCAGCCTCCTCCTGCCGGAATCCATGGCGCCGTAGGCTAGCTCTACGTATTTGTCCGACAGGGTCTGTATCCCCTTGCGTGCTGCCTCATTGTCCCCGTCCAGGGACAGGATTTCCTGATAGCGTTCATAGGCATTGTTGCCTTTCGGCGTCGTCAGGCGCAGGGCTCTGGTGTCCGTTTTCGCACGCCACAGCAGCCTGTTGATCCGTTTCGCATTTGAGTCGTTCTCTCCATCAGACCCGGCAGCGGCTACCCGTTCAACCGACGCTTTCTGTGCAGTTTTGGTCTCCGGGACAGTCGCGGGCTCAGGTGCAACTGTGGTCACCGGTGGGAGTTTGGTCTCCGTTGCATCCTTTGTCTCCGATGCAACTGTGGTCACCGGTGGGAGCTTGGGCTCTGACGCAGCCTTTGTCTCCGGAGCGGACGTCGCTTCCGGTGCGGTATTGGCCTGCCCCGCAGCCACCACCTCCGTCACACTGGTGGGTGCTGATCTGGTTGCTGCTTTAGGCGCTGGTTTCGCACTCTCTTTCGGCCTATTCTCCATCGAGTGCGCCGACCCGATGGCGGCGTCCTTGGCGGCAGGCGTCTCTCTGGAATCCGCCCGCGCTGTCCCCGGAGGAGCGGCCGCGGCAACAGTCGCCCCCTGCCTGGCTTCCTCCTCTCCCGATCCCGGTATCAGCAATATGGCCGCCACCAGGATAGCTGCGGCGATACCCGCGGCGGAGTATTTATGCCGTCTGAACCATCTCAGCAGACTGGCCCGTGTGGACAGGGCCAGGGTGGTCAGCTCTTCGGCGGCACCGAACACATTGATGGTGGTTGCATCGGACTGGGTCTTTGCCACGGTCTTGGTGGTCGCCTTCTCCAGGCTGTGGATCGACGTATCAGATTTGCCCAGAATCTTTACGCCCTCGTCTACTACCACGGCTCGCATGGTTTCGATATCCTCTTCATCGATACCGAATTCCTCCCGCCATTCGGCAATGGTCTTGGGCCGGTTTTCGGCGTTAAAGGCCAGGGCGTGGTCGATCGCCGCGAGGAATGTTTCCGAATAGCGTCCCTTCATCAGGGTCGAGAGACTTTTGTAATCGTCATCGATGCCGTTCATGATCATTTCACTGCGGTCGATGGCCGTCGTCGGGGAGATGCCGGTAATCGCCTTGTACAGGGTGGCGCCCATACCGTATATGTCCGTCCATGGCCCCTGGCGGTCGCTCTTGCTGGTGTACTGCTCGATGGGGGCGTAGCCCGGCGAGACGAAATTGGTCAGGGTCTGCGCCTCGCCCCGGCCGCGGGTCTGCCTGGCTGAGCCGAAGTCCAGCAATACCGGACTGCCGTCGGTGCGGATGAACACATTGCCCGGTTTGATATCCCGATGGATGAAGCCTTTTTCGTGGATCAGTTCCAGACCTTTC
>JARRRO010000106.1:0-5808 GCA_037380645.1 Gammaproteobacteria bacterium
CGGCCAGCACGGGCGAGACAATTGCGCCGGTCCGGCCCGCACCGATGGCGCCGCCGACGCCCGTGTTACGCATCTCGGTGGGATAGACGCGGGCAGCCACGGTATACATGCCGATGAAGCCGCCCTGCATACCGAAGCCTATGAGACCCAGTGACGTGAGAATAACGGGTCCCGTCTCGAGAAAACCGAACACGCCCATGAGCACGGCCGTGCCGAGCAGAAACCCGATGATTGCGCGTTTGAGGCCGATATATTGCGAGAGCCAACCCTGCAGCCAGATGCCGATCGCCGCGCCGAGATTGAACACCGTACCGGCGTAGATGGCGAGATCTACCGGCAACCCCATTGCGCTGGCCAGATTCGGGATCCAGGCCGTGAGAAAATACAGCGTCGCGAAGGCGAGGAAGAACGCCACCCAGAGCTGAATCGTGAGAGGGCTGCGGCCGTCTTCGAACAGCGCTTTGAGCGGATTCCTGTGTGCTTCTGCGCCGGGTTCGGGCAGCGCGTCGATCTCCGGCAGGCGCATCTTGTGCAGAATCGTGTTCAGCTTCTCCAAGGCGCCTTTGGGCTGCTTTTTCACGAGCCAGTCCATGGACTCGGTCATGAAGGCGAAGACCAGTGGGAACGTGACCAGGCTGGTCAGGCCCGCCACGATAAACAGCGCGCGCCAGCCGAAGGCGGGGATAACATGCGCGGCCACGACGCCGAACAGGGTCGCACCGATGGCATAGCCTGACATCACGATGCTCACGAAAATGTTCTTGCGGCGCTCGGGGGCATATTCGGCCGCGAGTGTGGCCGTGCTCGCGAGCATGCCGCCGATACCGAGCCCGGAAAAGAAACGCAGTACCCCGAGTTGCCAGATGGTCTGGGAGACCGCCGTCAGCAGAATGCCGATGGTCATGATCACGATACACAGCAGGATCATCTTGCGCCGGCCGATCTTGTCGGCGACCGGAGACAGGAGCAGTGCACCGGCGGACATGCCGAGCAACGCCGCGCTGAAGACGACGCCAAGCGCCTCGGGCGCAATGCCCCATTGTTTGGCAAGAACGGGTGCCGCGTACGAGATGACGAGCACGTCCATGCCGTCGAGCATGTTCATGAGCAGGCACAGGACGATGACCAAGATCTGCTGTCTCGAGATCGGGCTCTGGTCGATGAGGGTCTTGATTCCGGTCATTTATCTAATTCTCGTACTAATAATCGGAGCGCAGGCCGAACTTGCAACAGCCCTTCGCAGGAGTGTAGCAGATTGGCGATTTCCAGGCATACTCCTGAGAGTGTCCAGGCCACATAGCTTGCATGATAAGATGTCCCTGGTGAAGCAAAAATCGATCTCCGGTCCATTGAAGATGGATCGCCGACCAAGGCTGAATACCTGATAAAGAAGGAAAACCATAGCTGTCATGTCTGACTTTACCTTCAGGACCTGTCCGGACCGCCATATCCTGGATCGGCAGTTGGCGGAAGATGTTGCCACCATACTCGAACAGGCTGTTGCCGAGCGGAGCATGGCTCTGTTGGTAGTATCCGGAGGCTCGACTCCCGTAAATTTATTCCGGCTGTTATCCACCAAACCACTGCAGTGGGATAAAGTCGTTGTGACCCTGGCAGACGAGCGCTGGGTGCCGGCCGATGATCCCGATAGTAATGAAAAACTGGTGCGCGAAAATCTGCTGGTTAATGCGGCTGCTGCCGCCCGGTTCATAGCGTTAAAAACACCAGATGAGAATCCGGATGAGGGCGTACCGGAGCTGGAAAGACGACTTTCGGAGCTCGACACCTTCGATCTGGTGATACTGGGCATGGGCGAGGACGGTCATACGGCCTCACTTTTTCCCCGGGCTTCAGCACTTGCGACGGGGATGAACCTGTCTTCAGGAAGAAGCTGTATTGCCGTCGACCCGGTCAACGCGCCTCACCGGCGAATGAGTATGACACTGCCGCGCCTGCTTGATGCAAGGCAGATCTTTATCCATATCACCGGCCCGGAAAAAAGGGAGGTGCTGGAACGGGCCGACAGGCTCAGGAATGCCGAAGAGGAGAAAACAATGCCTATCAGCGCCGTGCTGCACCAGCGGCAAACGCCGGTTACCTTGTACTGGGCTGAATGACGGTACGTACGCTTGCTGTCAAGCGATGGAATCATGTTCGCCAAGGTGCGTTTTCCACTGCAACAGAAGAAGGAAAGATTGAATGGACTGGATGCCGGATCAAGTCCGGCATGACGGTGGAGTTTGGCACGGACGTTATTCAGGCGGGCGTTTCTCCGTCCACGATGGTGCGGCGCATTTCCCGGCGAAAGCCGTCGTAGTCGTTGAAGGCGTAATGGAGGCAGCTGCGGTTGTCCCACATCACGAACGTCCTGTTCTCCCAGCGCAAGCGGCAGGTGAAGATCTCCTGGGTGACGTGTCTCTGCAGAAACGCCAGAATGGCTTTCGCCTCCTCATCGTTCAATCCCTGGATCCCGAGACTATAGGCGGTATCCACGAACAGGCTCTTTTTGCCCGTGTCTGGATGGGTGCGTACGATAGGGTGATATGAACCCTCGATATTGCGTTGCTGATCCACAGTCAGTTTGATGTCACCGACCTTTCTGTCACTCTCCCTGGAGGATTCCACACGGCTAAGGAGGACGTCCCTGGCAGACATATGCACTCTAAAGCCGGACAGCAACTGTTTCATGGCATCGCTGAGAAACTCATAGGCCAGCTGGGTATTGCTCCACCATGTATCTCCGCCATAGGGCGGAACCTCGACGGCATAAAGCAGGCTGATGGCCGGCGGATTGGGCAGGAAAGGCGAGTCAGTGTGCCAGGTCTCCCCGAAGACGAACTGCACCACGGTGTCGGCCTCCTTGACCACGCGCTGGACATTGGGGTGACCTTCCATTCCCCCGGTGTAGGCATCGGTCCCGAACGGCCCGAACCGCAGCGTGAAGTTTTCCTGGTCCTCGATGGTCATGTCCTGGTCGCGGAAATAGACCATCTTGTAGCGGAACAGGGCGGACCTGATTTCCTCGAACTGCCTGTCGCTGACGTTAGCGATATCGACGCCCCGGATTTCCGCGCCCATGGCGGCGGCCAGAGGAACTGTGCCGATTTCCGTGTAGCCGTTGGCCTTATCGTCGTAGTAAGAAGGCGGATAAAACTGCATTGTTTTCATCACAATGAATATGGTGACTCAATGATAGACGATAGACCAAAATTTTGTAATCTACGGACAATGCCACCGGACCCGTTAAATCAGTACCGTTTCATCCTCCGTCTATTTACCTCGCCCAAGAGAAACAGCCTGGCAGCCAGGAAAGATATTTTTGAATTTTTATATTTTTTTCAGCGACTTGTCCGCACCCTTGAGGCTTCCAGCGGCGGATGAGCTAATATTAATCAGGTTGTGTACTTGCAATTGGCAGCGATATCGAATTTTGCATTCAGTTCGGAGGGAATGGTCATGAGCATGATGAGTGAATTTAAAGAGTTCGCGGTGAAGGGGAACGCTGTTGACATGGCCGTTGGCATCATTATCGGTGCTGCATTCGGAAAAATCGTCTCGTCCCTGGTGGGAGACGTTGTCATGCCTCCGATAGGAGTGCTTGTAGGCGGAGTCAATTTCTCTTCGCTGGCATTCACAATCAAGGAGGCAGTAGGGGATTCCCCGGCCGTAGTAATAGCATATGGGAAGTTCGTTCAGACTGTTATCGATTTTATAATTATTACTTTCGCCATTTTTATAGCGGTCAAAGGGATAAACAGGCTCAAGAGAAAAGAGGAGGAAGCGCCGGCGGCTCCACCGGCACCATCGGCTGAAGAACAACTGCTCGGAGAGATACGCGACCTGCTGAAGTCCCGAACATAGGGAAAAAGAGCTCGGTGAAAAACGATTACCGTTTGCCCGCAATCGTCTTAATCATACGAAGCCAGGATCAGCGAGGATTATAAATCCGGCCCCCGCGGCGTACATATTCAGCGAGCACCTCGGCTGCCTTGCCGCGGTTGATTTCGGACAAGACTTCTATGTTCCGGGCCTTGAGGGCGTTGTGCCAGTCATCGGGTTTGGGGCCTTCATTGAAACCGATGCTGCGCACGTCGGATTCTGCCGCGCCGGTGACGAGCCGGGCGATTCCCGACCAGCAAAGGGCGCCGATACACATGCCGCACGGCTCCGCACTGACAACGAGTTCGTGACGGGGAAGGTGGGCAGCGCCCAGGTCATACGTCCCAGCCTGTTGCTGCGCCAGGGTCATGGCGATGATTTCAGCATGCAGGGCAGAAGCCCCCAGAGTTATAACGAGGTTTACGCCCATTGAGATGAGCCTGCCGTTGTCTCGTTCGAAAACAGCGGCGGCGAACGGGCCGCCGGTAGATTTTTCAACATTCAACCTGGAGGCTTCGATGACGAAGTCCATGCGACCTTCGATATCCATGATCACGGGATGATCACCGGTATAGTCGGTAATCCAGTCAGGCAGAATGAATTCAATTCTGGATGGCTGCTTGGTCATCGATCCTTATTCCTCGTCAAGAGTATACTAATGGCCGGAAGACATACCCTACCAGATAAGCCCATGCTGTCGAAAACCGGAAAATCGAAACCGGCAGGAGCGAACCGGCGGAGAACTTTGCCGCATACCACATGCTAAGACCGGATAACTGTATAATACAAACCGTAAATCGAGTATCAAAGCAATGGTGATACTGGCCGGTATAATATCCGATACCCACGGGCTTCTTCGCCCCGAAGCCAGGGATGCACTGCAAGGCTGTGATACCATCATCCACGCCGGAGACATCGGCAAGCCGGAGGTGCTTGATGGTTTACGCGCCATAGCGCCGCTGACAGTCATTCGCGGCAATGTGGATAAATGGGCGCATGATCTGCCGGACACGGATGTTGTCGAGATGGAAGGCCGCCGAATCTATATCATCCACAACGTAAGGGAACTGGATTTCGATCCCCGACAGGCCGGTTTTGATGCAGTGATATCGGGCCATTCACACAAGCCGGGCATCCGCGAGGAGGGCGGCGTGCTCTATCTCAATCCGGGCAGCGCCGGACCGCGGCGCTTCAGACTGCCTGTGGCGCTGGCCCGGCTCACGGTTTCAAGAGAAAAACTGGAGGCAAAAATTATATATATAGAACAATAACTTATAAATATATGTGGGTGAAGTTTCAAAATCATTTTAATTGCCTGTCGGTCCCGTTAATCTTGAACCATGTCTCGACTCATTTTCCGCCTCCTCCTGGCCGTCACCTTCACGGGCGCTGCGCTGACCGCCATCGCCGAAGAGAGTGTCTGTGCCGGGCAAAACGTCGCAGGCACCGCGGCGGAAATCGTAAGGTCATATCAACGCTATCAATCCCGCGACGAGCTTGCCGAAACGTATTTAAAGAACGCGGCCGGCGGCTTTGATCTGGGTATCCAGGGCTATCCTGCACATTTGCGTGCGCCTTCCTGGCAGATGACCGAGGATGATGCGGGGATTGCGGGCTTCAACGCCGGCTACCGTCACGGGCTGGCCCTCTATTGCAGCATGAAGGGCCGTGATGCCGGCTACAGAACACCCTGACGACTTCGCGGGATAGCATGGCATTCCCCCGGCGGATCGTTTACATTCCGGAAGCATATCAACCCGTAGAAGCGATGAAGACAAGTATCCTGTTCCGAAACTTAAGCGGAGTCGAAATTCAATAATCGTTATGAGCGGACATATTAATTATATCGGCGATATTATAATCACCGGGAAGAAAGCGGGAAGCCGGTGGACCCTGGAGGGAGAAAAAGAAGGCTCCCAACGCATTTTG
>JARRRO010000107.1:0-5805 GCA_037380645.1 Gammaproteobacteria bacterium
ACTACGCCACCGAATTTGAACAGATCGAGGAAATCGAATATTCAATAACGCCGGGCAGCAACGTTGAAATAGGTGAAGCAACATTGCGCGGCATCCTTTCCTATACCGGACATGCATTCAAAGGCTGGGATAATGGCGGCACGGTGGATTTATTCGGCTGGGGCGACATCCGCCGCCGGGACTTCGGCAAGGGCCTGGGCGTCCGCTGGCTGGCCAACGTGGATATCCCCGATCTGGAACTGTTCCCCGAACGCTATCCCGGGATCAAAACCGTCCGTTTTCAGGCGGGTCATGAACTGGCCGGTGCGCACCTGGCCATGGCCTTCATGGGATTGTTGACCAGGCTGCATCTTGTCAATCGCTGGGACAGCCATTCGGGCTGGATATACAACACCGGACAGAAACTGAAAGCCCTGGGATCCGATACGGGCGGGATGTGCATCAGGCTCACCGGCAGAAACAAAGCCGGAAACAGGCAAGCGCTTATCTGGAAACTGGTTGCCCCGAATGGAACAGGCCCCCATATTCCCACCCTGTCCGCCATCATCCTGGCCGGGAAGATATTGAACAGGGAACTGACAAAGCCCATGGCCGCGCCGTGCCTGGGCATGTACAGTCTGGATGAATTCAGCAGGATGGCGGACCGGCTCGGTATTTATCAGGAAGTCGAGAGAACCGATGGATAGTTACCTGATCCTGAAGCTGATTCACATCATCAGCGCCACCGTCCTGGCCGGGACCGGTATCGGCATCGCTTTCTTCATGCTGATGGCAAGCCGCAGCGGCAATCCCCAGGCCGTCGCCGTTACCGCCCGAAACGTCGTGCTGGCGGACTGGATTTTCACCACGCCCGCCATTGCCATCCAGTTCGTCACCGGCATCTGGCTGATGAAACTACTGCATTATCCCTTCACGTCCACGTGGTTCATCGTCGTCATCAGCCTGTTTGTCTTTATCGGGTGCTGCTGGGTCCCTGTCGTCTTCATCCAGTACAGGCTGAAAAATATCGTGGAGGGGCAGGAACGGGATGATGTCCTGGATGCCCGTTTCAGAAGATTGATGGCGCTGTGGACGGCCCTGGGCATCCCGGCCTTTCTGGGCATAGCGATCATGTTCTGGCTGATGGTCTTCAAGCCCCTTGGAGTGATCTGACGGCTTGTCCCTGCACCATCGGGCTGCGTGGACAGAGGGGGCATACCGTCTATACTTTTTACTATTCGAAACAGGGAGATTTGCGCACACCATTATCCCGCTGATTTGTCTGACTCACTATAGAAATAGAAAGGAGGCCGTTATGCTACCCTGGAACTGGACCTGGTCCCCCCAAGTGAATTACCCCTTAAGCGGCAGCGTCATTCAAGACATCGAACCCAGCCTGGACAGGTTCTTCGCCGGCATCCGTCCCGAGGCCGGCATAGGCAGCAGAGAGAAAGGGATCTTCCAGAAGGCCTCCTATGGCAGGCAGCTGGGACTCATCCTGGACGTCCTCCTGCCGCTGGTGGACGAGAGCAAGCTGGAATCGGCCACGGCCAAAGAATCCCTGGCCAGACTGAAAGATCTCTGCAAAGAGATTGAAGAAATCAAGGAAAACAAGAAAAAAGAAATGGAAAACTCTGCCGTATCACTGCTCAAGCATATCGAAAAGACCGACCGGGAGATGCTGGGGCGGGTTGTCGAGCAATTTAAATAAACTATTTAAACAAAGCATCAATCGACTCTGAGTCTTTTGATTTATCAAAGAGAACCAGCAATCATGAGATCAAACCTGATTATTTTCTGCCTGTTATTTTTCACAAGCTTTTCTGCATACTCCCAAGATGAAACAGAAAATGCTTTAATTGACAGGTTAACAGTCGCAACAGGCACGACTACATCCGATCTTGTCAAACCCTTTGTCGAAACTTATTCATCAGCATTTGCCAAATCCTTCATGAAACAAAAACCTTCACTGCCCCCCGAAGCAGAAGAAGTTATACGCTCAGACATCGCTTCATATTTGTATGATAAATTTTCCAAAAACAAGCATATGACCAATCTTAAATACGAAATGTACAAAAAATATTTTACCAGGGAGGAACTTGCCGGACTTGTGAAATTTTACGAGAGTCCTCTGGGAGTGAAATTAACGAAGACTTACCCCAAAATGCTTTCAGAAATTCAGACTCACACCACGAATATTGCCACATCTATTCTTAAGAATATGCAGAAAGATTTGCCTGAAAGATTAAACAAACTGATGCGGGAGCATGGTTGGAAAAATTAAGACAGGCTAGTAGAGGCAGATCGTGCTTTGCAAGTAATTTCTTAGATGTCCCCAATGTTTTCTATACGCTGAACACCCGCACTCATCCACGGGAAATAATCAAACAGCTATAGGGGCAGGAATGTTTGGATGAGCCTCATAGTCCTGTAATTCAAAATCCTCGAACTTGAAGTTAAAGATCGACTTCACCTCCGGATTGATTTTCATTATGGGCAACGGATAGGGCTTGCGCTTGAGCTGCTCGTCCGCCTGTTCCAGGTGATTCAGATATAAGTGCACATCGCCGAAGGTGTGCACGAAGTCGCCCGGCTTTAATCCTGTCACCTGAGCCATCATCAAGGTCAGCAATGCATAGGAGGCGATGTTGAAAGGGACGCCGAGGAAGACGTCGGCGCTGCGCTGGTAGAGCTGGCAGGAGAGTTTTCCTTCCGCCACGTAGAACTGAAAGAGGGCGTGGCAGGGGGCCAGGGCCATCCTGTCGATCTCGCCCACGTTCCAGGCGCTGACGATGTGGCGGCGGGAATCCGGGTATTTTTTGATGTTCTCCACCACGTCCGAAATCTGGTCGATGGTGCGTCCGTCCGCCGTACGCCAGGAACGCCACTGCGCCCCGTACACCGGCCCCAGATCGCCGTTCTCGTCCGCCCACTCGTCCCAGATGCGCACCTTGTGTTCCTTCAGGTACTGGATGTTGGTGTCACCCTGCAAAAACCACAGCAGTTCATGGATGATGGACTTGAGATGCAGTTTCTTGGTGGTGAGCAGGGGGAAGCCGTCCTGGAGGTTGAAGCGCATCTGGTAACCGAACACGCTCAGGGTCCCGGTGCCGGTGCGGTCGCTCTTCTCCGCGCCGTGCTCGCGGACGTGGCACATGAGGTCAAGATATTGCTTCATTCCGCGTGGCTCGTTGCTGGTGGCTCGAGATCAGTCATCGCCTACGAGAATAAGATAAGTCGATTGCCCCGCCAAGCTTTGTAAGTATCTGATTCGTCATGCTGGTGGGCCCTGTCCTGGAATGTCGTAATCCAGGGACCAGCATCCAGTAGGATAGAGTGCGCTTTCAGCGCTCATTAAATTCGACTGGGTCCTGGCGTTCGCCAGGATGACGGGGTGTTTGGCTGACTCCTCCTCTCTCTGACTTTCTCCGGTATGCCAGCAATAACAATACCGCTCCGGCGAGGATCATGGGCGTGGACAGGATCTGGCCCATGGTCAGCCAGCCCCAGGCCAGGTAGCCGAGCTGGGGATCGGGTACGCGGATGAATTCCACCGCGAAGCGGAAGATCCCGTAGCACAGCAGGAACAGGCCGGAGACGGCCATGCGCGGGCGCGGCTTCGCTGAAAACCACCACAGGATGATGAACAGCACCAGTCCCTCCAGCAGGGCCTCGTACAGCTGCGAAGGATGCCGGGGGATGCCGCCGGCCCGGGGATCGGGAAAGATCATGGCCCAGGGCAGGTGGGATGGCTTGCCCCAGAGCTCGCCGTTGATGAAGTTGCCGATGCGCCCGCAGCCCAGGCCTATGGGCACCACCGGGGCCAGGAAGTCGCTGACGGTGAAGAAGGACTTGCCGCGGCTGCGGCCGAACAGGCCCAGGGCGATGAGTACGCCGATGAGGCCGCCGTGAAAGGACATCCCGCCCTGCCAGATCTTGATGATGTCCAGGGGATGCTGCAGATAATAGTGCAGGTTGTAGAACAGCACCGATCCCAACCGCCCTCCCAGGAGCATTCCCACGGCGGCGAAGAACACCACGTCCGCCACCTGCTCCCGATCCCAGCCGGAACCGGGGGCGTCGGCGCGGCGGTTCAGCAGCCACCAGCCGGTGACGATTCCCACCACATAGGCGATGCCGTACCAGTGGATCTCCACGGGACCGAGGCGCACGGCGACAGGATCGATATTCGGATAAGGCAGCATGAAGGCAGTTATAAGTTATAACTCACATGTTATAAGAGTGCGCACCTTTCGGATGGTTTTCATGCTACTGGATGCTGGTCCCTGGCTTACGACATTCCAGGACAGGGCCCACCAGCATGACATCGCTTGATGGATACTGACCGGCGATTCCCGGGTAGTGTAGCATGGCAGACATGAACGAACCCGACGCAGGCGTGACCAAGAGTATATCAGCCTCCCGAAAACCGGATGGATTATGACTGACAGGAAAGGTCCCGAACAGCGCCAGCCCAACGCCCTCATCCACGAGACCAGTCCCTACCTGCTCCAGCACGCCTACAACCCGGTGGACTGGTTCCCCTGGAACGAGGGTTCGCTGGAGAAGGCCCGCGCCGAGCACAAGCCCATCCTGCTTTCCATCGGCTACTCCGCCTGCCACTGGTGCCATGTCATGGCCCACGAGTCCTTCGAAGACCCGGAGACGGCAGCCGTCATGAACGAACACTTCGTCAACATCAAGGTGGACCGCGAAGAGCGTCCGGACCTGGACAAGATCTACCAGATCGCCCACCAGCTCCTGACCCAGCGCGGCGGCGGCTGGCCGCTGACCCTGTTCCTGACGCCGGACGATCGGGTACCCTTCTTTGGCGGCACCTATTTCCCGCCCGAGCCGCGCTACGGCATGCCCGCCTTCCGCACCCTCCTTTCCCGCGTCGCCGACGCCTGGGAACGGGACGAGGACGCCATCCGGCAGCAGAACGTCTCCTTCAAGGAAGCCATGGGTACCCTGGAGCCGGCTCCGGCCGACAGTGCAACCCGGCTGGACGCGGCGCCCCTGGATCAGGGCGTGGACGAACTGGCCCGGACGTTCGACGAGGTCAATGGGGGCTTCGGCGGGGCGCCCAAGTTCCCCCACCCCGCCTCACTGGAATTCCTGCTGCAGCGTTACGCGCTTCGCCGCGGAGAAAACGAACAGGAGGCCGCAGCCTGCCTGAACATGGCCGAGACCACCCTGCGGCACATGGCCGCGGGCGGGATCTACGATCACCTGGGCGGCGGCTTCTGCCGCTACGCCGTGGACGAGCGCTGGCTCATCCCCCATTTCGAGAAGATGCTGTACGACAACGGCTCCCTGCTGGCCGTATACGCCGAGGCCTGGCGGCTCACCGGCGATCCGGACTACCGCCGGGTGGCGGCGGAGACCGCCGACTGGATCCTGCGCGACATGCAATCCGAGGACGGCGGTTATTTTTCCTCCCTGGACGCCGATTCCGAGGGCGAGGAAGGCCGTTTCTACCTGTGGACCCGGGAACAGGCCGAGGCGGTATTATCCGGCGAGGAATACCCGCTGTTCGCCCGCTGTTACGGCCTGGACGGGTCCCCCAACTTCGAAGGGCGTTGGCACCTGCATATCGCCGTGTCCCTCGAGGAGGCGGCGGGGGCGCTGTCCCTGTCCCTGGAACAGGCCGAGGCATTGCTCCAATCAGCCCGGGAGAAGCTGCTCCAGGCGCGCAATGGGCGCGTCTGGCCGGGCCGCGACGAGAAGATCCTGACCGCGTGGAACGGGCTGATGATCCGGGGCATGGCCGTCGCCGCCGCGCGCCTTGACGAACCCGCCTACCTGGACTCGGCGCTGCGCGCC
>JARRRO010000108.1:0-5790 GCA_037380645.1 Gammaproteobacteria bacterium
CGCCCGGGATGATGATCCAGAACAGGCTGTTTTTATGGCGCCAAAGGGCGCTGATTTTCCCTCCACCGCCTGTGTTCATCAACTTGGCGCAGATAGCGAAAAAGAGAAAGGGATAGAGGGCGAAAAAGAAGGATTTCGACAGGCATAAACCGGCCAGGAACAGATTATAGCCGTAATAGCTGCGGTAGGATCGGAAACTCCGAATGCCGTCGAACGCCCTCAGGAAAACAATGTAGTAATAGAAAAACCCGGCGAACAGTACTAGATGGATGATCTCATAGGTCTGCGCACGCATGTAATTCCAGACAAATGTGGTGTACAGGATAGCCAGCACGATGAAAATGCGCAGGTAGTTCCTGCGGGTATGCAGGGAGGCGGTCTTGTACAGGAAGACCGCCAGGATGACGGATAGCAGGATATTGAATATGTTGTGAGCCAGGATACTATGCCAGCCCACGTAGGGCTTCCCTCCTATCAGATACATATTTCTGCCGAGGTTCGCTAGTTCGGGCAGGACGAATACGGCCAGGTTGAACGGCCCCCAGCGGTTGTGGTATGTGTTCGTGGACTCATTCAGTATGTAATACTGATCCTTGTTTCTGAGAAAGGTGGATATATTGGCGGATTTGGATTTGGAGAATCCCAGCTCACCGTTCCTGACCAGGTTGATGGCCTCCAGCTTTATGGAGTAGGCGTCGCCGGCATAGAACTCATCCGGCATGGAAATGAAGTTGACGGCGGCGACAAGCACCGCGATGAGGAAGAGCGTGACCCTGTTTTTATTGCTTACTGGCGACATGGCTTAAAAAGCTCTATCGGTCATTGCCGGACTGCCGGCGCGTGCGGAAACGGCCATTTTTTGCCATTATGCCGTCTCTGTATTATTTTTCATCCCTGAAAACCGGGAACCCGTCAAACCATGTGTGGACGCTACGCCTTCTGGAGTGACCGTAACCAGGTCCTTAAGCATTTCGGGCTGGAGAACGCGCCGCTGTTCAGCCACAGCTATAACATTGCGCCGACCCATGCCATTCCGGTGGTGCGCCTGCACCAGGGCGAGCGGGAACTCATCAACTGCCACTGGGGACTGGTCCCCCACTGGGCCCGGGATACCAAGATCCATCCCATCAACGCCCGCGCCGAGTCCCTGGGGGAGAAGCGCTTTTTCCGGGACAGCTTCCGCCGCCGCCGCTGCCTGATCCCGGCCAACGGTTTCTACGAATGGCGCGGGGCCGAGGGCCGCAAGCAGCCGTATTTCTTCCGGCTGAAGGACGCCGAGCTGTTCGCCTTCGCCGGCCTGTGGGATCACTGGGACAGCCCCGAGGAGTCCTTCGACAGTTGCACCATCATTACCACCGGCGCCAACAAGATCATGAAACCCATACATGGCCGCATGCCGGTGATCCTCGATCCCGGGGATTACGATCCATGGCTGGAGGAAGGGCCCGAGGAGCTGCTGCGGCCTTACGCGGGGGAGATGATCGGCTATCCGGTGAGCTTTGATGTGAACAGTCCTGCGAATGACGAGAAGGAGCTCATAGAACCCGTGCACGGATAGATGCGGTTGCGCATGGATGAACCCCTGCGTAGACTCTTTCCGGACCAGGAGCTGATCAACGGCAGTCGCGGAAACCGGCCGCGATGGTCGGCAACACAAATCCAACGGCATCATCCGCCATGACACAAGGCAATATCGAACTCGACACCAGGGATCTGCTCGCCCTGATCCTGAAAATGCTGAACAAGGTTTTCTTCGCCGTCTCCCGGGACGACGCCAAGCGGCTGTACCAGATCATCGCCGGCGGCGAGCGGGCCCCCTTCATGTCCTTCGAGACCCGTTCCGGCGCCACGTTTACCTGCCGTCTCGCCCTGGACAGCAGCGAGTACGACGGCAAGCTCAACTTCAGCGCTTTCCGCGGCGCACTGGCCGCGCACCTGCATCAGGTCTCCAAGGCCCTGAAAGAGGAGACATCCCTGAACCTGTTCAGCAACGATGAAGGCAACGAGACAATCTTTCATCACCCCGGGATCATCCAGGCCGAGGGGCGGACCAACATCCTGGTCTCCGGCTTCGAGCAGCAGGACGCCGGGACCCTGTGCATCAAACTCCTGTTCCTCAACCCGGAGAAGCTGGCGGAAGCCGCGTCCTCCGGCCGACCGGCGGAGTAACCCTCCGGATCGCCGCGCGCCCTGCCCGGTCATGATCATTTCCCACAGCCTGCGCCGCTTACCGCGATGAGGAGCTGAAGCGCATGGCTTCCGATTTCTACCGGCTGGATTTCGCCCTGTGCAGTTCGTTGATTCCGATCCGGGCTAACTCCCGGATCTATCGGCGGGTTACGCTGCGCTAACCCACCCCGCGACACTTTCCTCAATCGGCGCTGTAGCCGAATTTCTTTATCCAGGGTTCGAGCACGGGCAACACCGGCTGCATGGCGTCGCGGTAACGGCGCCAGCGTCCGTCCGCGCCGGCGTGCAGGGGACGGGTAACCTGGTTGTAGCTGGTGGTCCGGATGACCGGCCGGCCGCGGGCGGTACGCCGGTATTCCAGAACATCCGGGTGCCAGGGGACGCCGATAAAGTCCAGGACAGGCCGGCAGGCCGATTCCATGCCGGCGACGATGTCCTCGTATTTCACGGACAGCATATCCGGCCCGAGGACATCCACGTATTGTTCCCAGAGGCCGAACACATGATCGTACAACGCTGCCGCTTCTTCCAGGGTATAGAAATTCGCGCTCGCGGGACCTTCGTAGAAGGTCTGCATGTAGCAGCTCAGGACACAGTCGGCGGGATGGCGCAGGACCAGAACGATCTTCGCGTCGGGGAACAGTCGCAGGGCCTCGCCGGCGTAGATGATGTTGAGGGCGAAGCAGTCGATCAGCCGGGTATCCGGCTCCACCGGGGAAAGGCGGTGCCGAAGTGTCTCGAAATAGTGTTTTCTGAGTTCCCGTAATTCCCCATCGGTGAGATCGGGCAGTCGGATCAGATGATCGCCATAGCGGTCGGCGAGACTGTCTATTAACCCCGGCAGGGCGTTGCTTTCCTCGGCCACCGCGATGCCGGGATGGCCTCGCAGGATGGTGTCCAGCAGCATGGTACCGGAGCGGGGGAAGCTGACGATGAATACCGGCGGAGGACCTTCCGAGGGAGGCGCCGCCGGCCAGCGGGCGACATTGTCCCGGGTAAAGTAGTCGCGGCGGTGGGCGATGTAGTTAAGGTAGGCGTCCTTGGTGATGCCGCGACGCTCGTCCAGTTCCCGGGACAGGCGGTTGGAGGTTTCGGCATAGCGCAGGGCGGCGGCGGTGTCATCCAGCCTGTCACAGATCCCCACCAGCCGCGCCTGGCGCTGGCGCTCGTTGTGCATGGCCGTGGTGTCGGCGGCATGGAAGCGGAAGGACTCCAGGATTTCCCTGGCGCACGCGTCGTCCCCCTCTATCTCCGCCAGGATGCCCTCATACAGCAGCACCAGGCGGTGATTACCCAGCACATTCCGAGCCCGCTCCAACGCCGACAGCAATTCGTCTTGGCGGTTCGCCTGCTCCAGGAAGTTCAGCAGGCCGCGCCAGGCGGGAACATGATCTTCCCGGATGGCCAGGGCCTGCTCCAGCGTCCCGGCGACATTTTCGTATTCACCCAGGTCCCATAGCGCCGTCCCCAGCGAGGTCAGCGCCTCGACGTAGCGGGGGTCCACGGCTACGGCCCTCTGAAAACAGTCGGCGGCATTGCGCCACTGCTTCAGGTGTTCGAAGGCGATGCCGGCGTTGAACCAGGCAGGCGCGAATTCCGGATTGCTCTCCAGGGCGTTGCGAAAACTGGCGATGGCCTCCTCGAAGCGGGCCGTGCGCAGGTAGACGACGCCCAGGCTGTTGTGGATCTTGTCGAAGTCCGGCCGTATCGCCAGCGCCGCCCGGTAACTGGCCACGGCCGCATCGTATTCCCGCAGTTCGTGGCAGGCCGCGCCCCGCAGGCTGTGCAGTACGAGTTCCCGCGGGTAGGACTTGAGCAGAACCTGGGTGCGCTCCGCCAGGGCGGCGAATTCGCCGTTCCGGTAGAGGGCGAACAGCGATTGAACCGTGTTCTGATCGAGCTTGTTCATCGGCAAAGCTGCACCGGATACCGGAGCTGTTTCAGTCGGGTTCGGGATACCTTTCCAGGATCTCCGGCCCCAGGGCGGCCCGGAGCGGTTCCAGGTGCGCCGCGTAGTGGCGCCACTGCTCCAGGCCGCTGCGGTAGATGGGTTGTTTCACCTGCTCGGAGCTCGGGGTGCGGATGCTGCGTTCGGTCTTGTGGAATTCCAGGCAGCTCTCCTCGAAGGGCAGGTTGCAGAATTCCAGGATGCGCCGCACCTGGGTTTCCAAATCGTTGACCACGTCCTCGTGCATGACCCGCAGCACGAATCCGGGTAACACCGCATCCCAGTGATCCATCAGCCTTACATACGCACGGTAGTAGCGCCCGATTACCTCCAGCCCGTACGTGAAATCCTGCCCTTCTCCGAACAACTGTTTGAATCCGCCGAAACAACACGCCAAGGGATGGCGGCGGGCGTCGATGACCTTGGCGTTGGGCAGGATGAGGCGGATCAGGCCGATGTGCAGAAAATTGTTCGGCATCTTGTCGATGAAATAAGGCGCACTGCCGCGGTAAACGCGCGTATTCTCGATATACTGCTCGCCAAACCGGCGAAAATAGCTGTCATCCAGCTCCCGAAGTATCCGCGGATAGCGCGGTGATTTTTCCGCAGTTCGGCCACGCAGACGCTGGGCCAGGCCCAGGATATCGTGCAGCTCCATGGTTGCATCCACCAATGAATGCGAAGCAAGTATCTGCTCCAGCAGCGTGGAACCGGCTCGCGGTAAACCGACGATAAAGATGGGATCGGGACTGTCCAGGCCCAGGTGGCTGCGCTTCTCGAATAGTTCACGGGTACAGACATCGATCTGGGCCTGGACCATTTCATCGGTTTTGTCAGGATCGTAACCGGAGCTGTGCCTTTTCAGCGCATTTCCACGTTCATAGTATTCAAACGAAGTTTCATAATCTCTACGATCTTCGAACGCCTTGCCTGCCGCGAAGCAGAGATGAATTCGATCATCGGTATTAATCCCCGGCGTAGACTCGTATTTCCTGATATGTGCAATTTCAGATTCGGTAAATTGATAGGTCTTGATATTGGCAAGGCTCCAGAATGCATCGCCGTAATCCGGCTTCAGACGGTATGCCTCGCGATATGAGTCGATAGCGTCGTCCAGTTCGCCGACCGCTTTCTGCGCGTGGCCGAGCAATACATAAACACCCGGCCTGTTTACTTTCTTATCGAGACACTCTCTGTACACTTCAATGCTTTCCCGGAAACGCCCGAGACCAGCGAGCGCGTTTCCCAGCGCTACCCGGAAAACGGGATTATCCGGCTGTTTATCAAACAGGATCCTGGCCTGTTCATAGGCCTTTTCAAACTTGCTCTTCTTGTTCAGTATCTTCAGATAATCACTTCGTGCTCCAATGTGTTCGGGTGCAAATTCCACGCAGCTTTCGAGCAGGAACTCGGCATCATCGTATACCTTCAGGCGGATTCCGATATCAGCCAGCATCCGCATGGCCTCGATATGATGCCTGTTGTTCTGCAAGTAGTGGCGGCAAAGCTGTTCCGCCTTATACAGTTTGCCTTCATGGATCAGGTCGAGGGTATGCAAGAGTTCGTGGGGCAGAGAGGTGAGATAATCGACCTGTCCTTTGGCATACAGCGCCTGGTCATGGCGTCCTTCCGATTCATGGAGATTATCAAGC
>JARRRO010000109.1:0-5753 GCA_037380645.1 Gammaproteobacteria bacterium
GTCTTCAGGTCCCCGCCGTCGGGGTCGAAGTAATCGCTGCGCCGGAAGCTGAGAATATTCGGGCGGTTCAGGGAACAGTACCACTTCTCCCCGAACATAGTCTCCAGCTCATCCAGGTCCAGGTACAGCATGAAGACCGGGTAGGTGAATTCATGGGAGACCGGCGCGAAACGCCTGTGCCTGAGCCAGCCCGTGTACACGGCGCTGCGGCCGGCATTTCCCCGGATTGAATGCGATTCGGTTTTCACAGCGACAACCCGAAATGCCTTGCCACTCTGAGCGCACTGTTGACGCCGTCCTCATGAAAGCCGTTGAACCAGTAGGCGCCGCAATAGTGCGTCCTGTTCCTGCCGCTGATCTCGGCATGCCTGGCCTGGGCCCCGATTCCTTCACGGGTATAGACAGGGTGGCTGTACGAGTAACGTTTGATAATCCTCTGCGGATCGATTTCGGCGGACCGGTTGAGCGTCACCAGCAGCGTTTCCGGGGCGTCCGCAAAGTTCTGCAGCCTGTTCATATTGTAACTTACCATGGGGCAGCCGCGGTCCTCCCCGGGGATATGGTAATTCCAGCTGGCCCATGCCAGCCTGCGTTTCGGCAACAGTCCGGTATCCGTATGCAGCACCACTTCACTGGACTGGTAAGGCAGGGCGCCCAGGATCTCCCGTTCCTGGCGCGTGGGCATCTCCAGCATCGCCAGGGCCTGGTCGCTGTGACAGGCGAAGACAACATGGTCAAAATCCTCCCGACCACCACGGGCCGTGGTAATTTGCACCCGGTCTTCGTCGCGTCTGACAGACGTCACCGGGGAATTCAGCCTGATGCTGTCCCTGTAGGGAGCCGTGATGGGCATGATGTAGCTTCGCGAGCCGCCCTTTATGACACGCCATTGGGGACGGTCATCGACACTCAGCATGCCGTGGTTGTTGAAAAACCTCAGGAAGAACCGGAGCGGGAACTGCAATATTACCTCTACGGAAGATGACCAGATGGCCGCACCCATGGGCACTATGTAGTAATCAATGAAGTAATCCGAGTAGCCGTTTTTATGGACATAGCCACCGAGGGTTTCGTTCTCGTCGATGTCACCGTTGTCCAGCGCCGCCGTCGCCTCCCTGTTGAAACGAAGGATGTCGGTAATCATGCGAAGGAACGCGGGCTTGATGATATTCGACCGCTGCGCAAACAGGCTGTTGAGGCTGGTGCCATTGTATTCCAGGCCCGTTTTCTCGCTGCGGACACTGAAACTCATATCGGAGGCCTCGCTGGGGACGCCGAGCTGCCTCATAAGCTCGATGAAATTCGGATAGGTCCAGTCGTTGAACACGATAAAACCGGTATTTACCGGATAAACCTTCCCGTCCAGTTCGACATTCCGGGTATGGGTATGCCCGCCCAGGTAGCTGTTGGCCTCGAACAGGGTGACGCTGTGGCCCCTGCTCAGAATATAACCGGCAGTCAGACCGGAAATGCCGGAGCCGATGATCGCGATTTTCTGTCTTTCGTTCATTTACCGGCAGGGCCTCCCGTTTCCGCCTCAGCCGATGCAGACGTCCGGGTATGGCGGGAAAGCCCGCCCAGCAGCCTGTGGCGCAAGAAGTCCGGCAGCAGGGCAACGGTTTTCAGCAGGCGGGTGAAACGGCCGGGGAAGTGAATGTCGAAGCGGCTACCCGCAAGGCCCTTGACGATGCAACGCGCCGCCCTGTCCGCGTCCATGAGAAACGGCATGGAAAAATCGTTCCTGTCCGTCAGGGGTGTTTTGACGAAACCCGGACTGACAACGCGGACATCGATCCCCTTATGCTGGAGGTCCAGTCTCAGGCTCTCGGCAAAGTAACGCAGTGCCGCCTTGGAGGCGCCGTAGGCACCGGCCCTGGGCAGGGCCAGGTAGGTGACGCTGCTGGAGACGAATACGAGCCTGGGCCTGGTGGACGGCCTCATCAACCGCGCAGTTCTGAGCAGGGGCAACACAGCGCTCACCGTGAACAGGGCGCCCCAGAAGTTGGTGTCCATCACCCGCCTGGCCGCCGCGATATCGATATCGCCCACGTCAATGTATTCGCAGGTGCCGGCGTTGATGATAACCATGTCCAGGCCGGTGCCCTGATCGCCAATGATTTTCGCGGCACCGTCAAGCGACTCCTTGTCGGTGATGTCGAGCGGCAGGGATACCGTCCTGCCCGGGAGGCGATTGGCCAGCTCGTCCAGGGCATCCCGGTGGCGCGCACTGAGATACAGCACCCTGTCGTCACTGGCCAGTTCCTCGGCCAGGGCCAGCCCGATGCCGCTGGAGGCACCGATCAGCCAGATGCTCCTGACATTTTTCAGACTGCCCACGCGTATTTCTCCTCAAACGAGTACATGATAATCCTCAGGACATGTTCCTTTTCACGGTACGAATGACGCCGCCCAGTATTGGCAGGTGTTCATACAACAGCGCCCCGGCATCGAAATAATCCCTGTGATAAAAAACCTTTTCATCAAATATGATCCTGGAGACGCCTTCCACCCGTACGTCCCTGCCCCGGTTCAGCTTCGGATGCGCATACTCCATCGTCCAGTTCAACACCGCGTCCCCCTCCCTTTCCCATTCATCATGGAAACGGAACCGGCAGTACAGCAGGTTCTCATATAGCGCCGCGCAATATACCTTGAACCCCCTGATGCCTTCGATGCGGTGGAAGGGATCCTCGAATACCATGTCACGGCGATAAACCCCGTTTATGAGATGTGACCAGCAGTTCTCAGCGTTCAGCCGCAGATATAACGCCTTGAATCCGTCCACGGCCCCGGCAGGTGCAGCCGATCCCTGCACGGGAGAGAGTGCGTCCGCCCCGGCTTCAGGAACTTCAGGCTGTTTCACAGGCTGCGCCTCCGGTTCCGGCAATGGCCCTGCCCTCCTCGAGAATGCGAGACGGCACCGGGTTCAGGTCCCTGATGATGCCCAGGCTGCGCATCAGTTTCAGCAGCAGATAGGTGATATCGATCTCCCACCAGTAAAATCCCTGCCTGGCCGACAGCGCAAAACGGTGGTGGTTGTTATGCCAGCCCTCGCCGAGTGTGAGTAAAGCCAGGAGCATGTTGTTCCGGCTTTGATCCCGTGTTTCGAACCGCCTGGAACCCCAGAGATGACCGAGGGACTTGATGGTAAAGGTGGCGTGAAAGAGAACGACGGTGGAGATAAAGAAACCCCAGACCAGCATCTGCCAGCCGCTGGTGCCGCTTTCCGGCCAGAGGGCCGCGGTGGCCGCACCGATGCCGTAAACCAGGCAGGCAAACAGTACCGGCACCAGCACGTCGAAACGGTTGAGAAAGCGCAGCTCCGGATAACGGGCCAGATCACTGATGACGGAATAATCCGTCCTGAATCCTTCTTCAGTCATGAACCAGCCCAGGTGACTGCGGAAAAATCCCCGCTTCAGCGGTGAGTGGATGTCCCCGTCGCCGTCCGAGTAACGGTGGTGTCTGCGATGATGCGACGCCCACCATAACGGTCCCCGCTGTGCCGCGGTATTGCCGAGTACGGCAAAAACGAACTGCCACGTCCTGTTGGCCTTGAAACTGCGGTGGGAAAAATAGCGATGATAGAACGCGGTAATGGCGAACATTCTCATCCAGAACAGGGCAATGCAGACAGCCACGGCAACCGGGCTCCAGCCCGTCCACAGCACGCCGGCACAGCCGGCATGGACCAGAATGAATGGCAGGCAGCGGACCCAGTTGATGCGGTCTTTCGCCCCCGGCCCGGCACCGCCGGGGGCGGCCCGCGCTTCCGAATCCACCCATCTTATTACATTATCCATCAGGGAATTGCGCCTGCCCGGGGCGGCCCCCTGATACGAGGTATGCATGCTGTCAGTTACTCCTGTTGTCTCTGTATCAGTCATCGGCCCGGCGGGCGGCTCCCTGTCCGGTATTCTGATATACGCGCCGGCCCGGGGTTTGGATCACCGCCGCCGTTTGTCCTTTACCGTGCTGCCCCGATCACCTACGCTTGCAGCAAACCCGTTGCCGGGCCCGGTGTCGTGGCATTGGCAGCCGAGCATCGTTAACCCGTTGAATTAATATGGAAAGAGGCTTTTGAGCGACCTGAACCCGTCCGGCTCCAGGACCCTGGAGGAGCTGATCATGGCCATTGCCAATGACCGGGACCGGGAGGCGTTCATCCGGCTGTTTGAACTGGCCTCGCCCAGGCTCAAGGCCTACGCCATGCGCTGCGGCGCCGGCGGTGGCGAAGCGGAAGAGATCGTGCAGGAATGCCTGTTCACGGTCTGGCGCAAGGCGCATACCTTCAACCCGGCCGGCGCCTCCGCCAATACCTGGCTGTATACCATCATAAGGAACAAACGCATTGATTTTGCAAGGAAAAACCAAAAGACTCCGATCAGCGCCGAGGACCTGTGGCCGGCGGAAAGCAGCGAGGGCCCGGAAAAACAGGTAGAAAGTGATCTGAATGCGAAAGTCGTTCGTACATTATTGGAGGGCCTGCCACGGGAGCAGCGGCAGGTCATCTACAAGGTCTATTTCGAGGGCAAGTCACACAGTGAAATCGCCAAGGAGCTGGGGCTGCCACTGGGAACCGTCAAGTCACAGCTCAGACTGGCAATGTCAAAGTTGAACAGCCTGGCAAAAGAAACCCTGACATGGTTCATTATCATCCTACTGACGAACATTTGATGCAGTTTTCAGCGGGGCAGATGGCCGATGCGCTGGGCATCATAATTGCCTGCCACCTGGAACAATGCAGTCAGTGCCGACATCACGCCGCGATGTTCGAGGAGCTGGGCGGGGAAATTCTGCGTACAACGGATCCCACGCCGCTCGGGGAGGGAGTGCTCGACCGGCTGCTGGCGCGGCTCGATGAGCCGGTCACAGCCGGGCAGCCCCGCGCGCAAGGCGTCGGCACGTCGGATCCCCGCATTCCGAGGCCGCTAAGGCGATTCGTTCCCTGCTACTTCGACGGGCTAAACTGGTCCGGAATGACACGCAGCATCAAGGAATACAGGCTGCCGATCTCCGATGACCGTTACACCGCAAAATTCTACAAGATCGCCGCCGGCAGCGAACTGCCAGAGCACACCCACAAGGGCAATGAATTCACGCTGGTTATGCAGGGAAGCTTTTCCGATCACGAAGATGAATACCATCCGGGTGATTTTATCCTGGCGGATACCCACAAGACACACCGGCCACACGCATCCGAAGAGTGCGACTGCATCTGTTTCGCGGTACTTGATGCGCCGTTGAAACTGACCGGTTTTCTGGGAAAGCTTGTCAATCCCTTCCTGCGCTAGCTCCCGGGGAGGCCCTATTTCAGATCGAGGTTGAACAGCCGGATGGCGTTGTCACGGCCTATCCTGCGCCGCTGCTCATCTGAGATCACGTCGGTCGCATCAAACCAGTCGGCGGCGTCCCCCATGCGCTCGAAGGGATAATCGGCGCTGAAATAGACCTTATCATTATCAATTGTCTCCAGGGTGCAGCGGAACGCCGCATCGTTGAAATTGCCGCTGGTGGTGATATGGAAGTGCTCCCGGAAATAATCCCCCAGGGGACGGTTGCCATGGTAGCCGCGCGGCGAGAAGCGCATGCGTGCGTCGATGCGCCACAGCCCGAACGGAATGTTCTCGCCCAGGTGGCCGATGCAGATGCGCAGGTTGGGGTAGTCCTCGAACAGTCCGGAGCCGCACAGGCGCAGGGAATGGATCGAGGTCTCCACGGCGAATCCCCAGGGGGCACTCATCAGCCAGGGA
>JARRRO010000109.1:5771-12966 GCA_037380645.1 Gammaproteobacteria bacterium
TAATTCTCCGCCCGCGAGGGGATCTGCATGCGCGGGTGCAGGTAAAACGGCACGTCGAGCTCGGACACGGTGGCCCAGAAGGATCGGTATTCCGGCAAATCGTAATACTTCACGTTGTCGGGCTCGCCGACCTGCTGAAAGCCGTTGACCATGCAGCCCTTGAATCCCAGTTCCCTGACGCAGCGGGTGAGTTCCGCCGCAGCGGCGTCGGGATCGTGCATGGGCAGCGCGGCCAGCGCCGCGTAGCGGTCGGGGTGGCTGGCCACCGCCTCGGCCATGCGCTCATTGCCCTTCTTCGCCACCGCCATGGCCTCGTCCGCGTCCAGAATACCCTGCACGCCGGGGGCGTTCAGCGACAGCAGGGCGAACTCGATGCCGCTTTGATCCATGAATTCCAGCCTGCGCTCCTCCAGGTCCAGCAGTTCCCGGGTAAAGACTTCCCATTTGCCCGAATCCCCCGCAAAGGCGCGGGTTTGCTGTACGGTTTCCTCGACTGCAAAGTGTTCTTCAAACGCGATCTTGCCTTTCATCTTGTGGACCCTGTTTCAGGTTTTCTGAACTCTCGAACGGATTAACCTGTGACTTTCCGGATGGCATTCGTTTCCGCGGCCTGTTCCTGCGGATGATGGTGACTCCGCCAAAGGGGTTCGAGTATATTCACCCCTGACGGGTACTGCAAAACATCCCGGGCCGCGAAAACCGGATCGAACGGGTGCCGGACCTGCGCTAACGGCGGCACGCCGGCCGGTCCCGACCCCGACCCGGCCGCTCCTCACGGCAAATCGCCGCCCATACATATCTTTTTGTTTTTAATACATAATTAATATGGCGGTTGCCCTTGAAATCGCCGGAACACACCCCATTTATTCAGCCGATCACAGGATAACCAGAGGAGGTGAGAACCATGGCAATGATACCTTATGAATCCTGGAGTCCCGTATCCCAGCTGCAGGACGAACTGAACCGGGTCTTCAACGCCTGGTCAACGAACGACACCAGCGGGGTCACTGCCGACTGGATACCGGCGACCGACATCGTGGAATACAGCGACCGTTTCGAGCTGTACATAGACCTGCCGGGCGTCGATCCCAATGCGGTCGAGATCACCCTGGACAACGGCGTGCTGACCCTGTCCGGTGAGCGCACCAGGCTGGTTTCCGGCGAAGAAGAAGGGGAGCCGACACACCGTCGCACCGAACGCGGACGTGGCCGGTTCTACCGTCGCTTCATCCTGCCGGAGACGGTGGATACGGAATCAGTAGAGGCCCGCGGCAGCAACGGCGTCCTGGAGATCCGCATCCTCAAACAGCCCAAGGCACAGCCGCGGCGGATCACGGTCGCAGCCTGATCCGGCATCTCCAACCTCAGCCGGAGGGAGAGATCCCTCCGGCTGATCTACTTGCGCCGCCATCCCGGCCAATCGCCGTTCTCGGAATCATATCCCTTTGCGCGCGCACTGCCTGCGTCAACCATCCCGGCGCCGGCGTGGGGCGAGTGAGCGGAAACTTCACCGATGTCAGCGACGCCGCCAGGCTTTCGGGCGTGGCCGCCATGCTGCCGGGGCGCCGGGAGGTATTCACCCTGCGGATCCATCTCATGCCGGAATAGTGGCGATACTGACGGGCCGGTAACGACCCATCCATTCAGACGTTAACTCGCGCTAATCACCGGTTTAAAAAAATTAAATTGAACAATGCGCGTCCGCTGCTGCCTTAGAAGATAAAGGAAGATGAAGTTGTCATTCATCAGTGTTTACAGGAGGTCTCACATGAAAATTGCCACGAAACTGCTTTCAATACTGCTGCTTGCGACCCCGATATTTGCCTATGCCGGAGGCGTTCCCAAAAAAGACGCCGAGACGCTGGTAAACGTCAATACTACCAGCGCCTGGTACCTGCAGCATGATCTGAACGATGTCTCAAAAGGGTTGGCGCAGAACATCGTAAATTACAGGAATAAACACGGTGACTTTACCAATAAGTCGCAACTGCTCAAGGTTCCGGATTTCAACCGGGAAGATTTGATGCTCAACCGCGGTTTCTTAACTGTGAGCGGAAAATCCGGCTCCACTGCATGAACGGCTGGTCCAACCCCCCAAAAAACCGGATGCCGCTCCTAACCTGAGAAGAACGGCCTGGCGGGAGACTGCCCGGAGGCCGTTTCCCCGTCACGGCGCGAGCCACCTGCTCTTTGCAGCGCCCGGGTTACTGGCCCGATGACGTTCCGCTGCCGCCTTCCGCCGGGCCGTTCTTCTGTCCCTGTCCCAATTTCTTTTTCAAATCCGCGATCTGGGTATCGAGCTTGGAAATCTGCGCCTTCAGGTCGCTGATTTGCTGCTCCTTATCCGAGATATCCGATTTCAGCTTCTGATTCTGCTGCTCCATCTGGCTGATCTTTGCCTTTACGTCCTTCAACTGATCCGCAGGCGACTT
This sequence comes from Gammaproteobacteria bacterium, assembly GCA_037380645.1. Classification (GTDB taxonomy): domain Bacteria; phylum Pseudomonadota; class Gammaproteobacteria; order Eutrophobiales; family Eutrophobiaceae; genus JBBDSH01. The sequence goes on from JARRRO010000109.1 coordinate 8,204, forward strand.
GTCCTGGGCCTGGACCTGGGCTGAAAAAAGAACAAACATCACGAGCAATGTAGCGGTGTTCAGTCGCATACGGCCCCTCCCGTTTATAAATCGTTAGAAAAGCCCGGCAAGCCCCGATCCGGGAGCGGGTAGGCGTCTGCCGCAAAACCCCTGCACGGATCCGGGAGATTTCCGTTGCCGGCTATTATACGCCATTCGCCGCGGAAACGCCGCACCCACAGTCAATCCACGCTTCTCAATGCCGCGTATCGCGCCTCGCTCGGAACTCTGAGGGGGAGACCCCGGCCCGCTTGATGAAAAAACGGGAGAAATAGGCGGGATCGCTGAACCCCAGTGCATATGCGATTTCACTCACCGTCATGGTGGTATAGATCAGATTGCGTTTGGCCTCCAGCATCAGTCTGTCATGAACGAGCTGAAGCGCGGAATTGCCTGTGAGGGCGCGACAGACATTGTTGAGTTGCGTTGACGAGATGCCGAGGGCTGCGGCATAGTCCTCCACGGAAAGCCATTCACCGAAGTTCTCTTCTATTACAGCCCGGAAGCGCTGCAGATGGTGACTGCCCCGATCCGTGACGTTCCGCTCCCGATCCCACCTTGTGGACAACTCTCTTACGGCCATTACCAGGATCAGACCGAGCCGGGCCTCCAGCGCCAGCAGACGGGCCGGATTGTCCCCGGCATATTCCCTGGCAAGCTGCGAGAAGTTGAGATCGAGCTCCCTGCGTTTGGGTTCATCGGCAATGTGGATGTTCCGGAATGAGGTGAACCCGGCCGGAAACCCCGATGCCGGGCTGAGAAAATTTCCCAGCACGAAGTCTGGAAAGGTCAGCACGTGGCCGTCGATATCCCTGGAAAAGCTGAAACCGTGCACGAACATGGGTGGAACCATGAGCAGGCACGGTGTCCGCGCCTCTACATTCTCCCCGTCGAGGTACATGACCGCCCGGCCGGAACGAATATACAGTATCTGGAACAAATCGTCGTGACGATGCGGCCGGATTTCCCAGTTGTGGATAACGCTTCTTCTGGCGATGGACTCATGATGCAGGAGCTCGGGAGTGGGCCACGCCCGATCTTCGCCGTACAGCTTGTAAATAGGGATGTCGGTTCGAGGCCTCATGTCATCCGCGTCCCGGCAACAGCCCGTTGTTTTAAAAAGTACAAGCGTTTATACCATGTGTACATTTACCCGACCGCGCCCGAAGACTATTCTTGCTATAAACTGTGCTGTTAAAGCGGACTGCTGGCGGCATTACCTCTGACACCGGAATTATGTGATTTTATGAAAAGTACAAGCTCATTTCAATGCAGACGGAGATCACCATGCGCACACAGGTAGCTGTCATCGGCGCGGGGCCGGCCGGATTGATGCTGTCCCACATGCTTCACCTGAACGGGATCGAATCGATCATCATCGAGAACCGCAGCCGTGACTACATAGAAAAACGCGTCCGCGCAGGGGTCCTGGAACACGGCGCCATGGATCTCATCAACGAGGTCGGCGTCGGTGAACGTATGATGAAGGAAGGCATGGTTCATCACGGGGTGAATCTGCGCTTCGACGGCGAGACGCACCACATCGATTTTGAAAAACTGACGGGCAGGGGCATCATCGTTTACGGCCAGCAGGAAGTCGTCAAGGACCTGGTGGCCGCACGGCTCAAGGCCGGTGGTCAGATCCTGTTCGAATCGTCCAATGTCAGCCTGCACGATATCGAGGAGGATTCCCCCTCGGTCCGCTTCCAGTATAACGGCGAGGATCATATCCTGCACTGCGATATGATCGCCGGCTGCGACGGTTTCCACGGAATCAGCCGGCCTTCCATACCGGAGGAAATCATGCGCATCCATGAGCATACTTTTCCCTTCGGCTGGCTGGGAATCCTGGCGGAGGCCGCACCCTCTTCGGAAGAACTGATTTACGCCTCCCATGATCGCGGTTTCGCCCTGCACAGCATGCGCTCGCCCACCATTGTCAGAAACTACATCCAGTGCGCCCCTGATGAAGACATTAATGAATGGCCCGATGACCGGATCTGGGAAGAGCTGCAAAGACGCATGGAAACCAGGGACGGCTACAGGCTGAATGAAGGAAAGATCCTGGAGAAAGGGGTCACTCCCATGCGAGGTTTCGTGGCTGAACCCATGCAGTACGGCAACCTCTACTTAGCCGGCGATTCCGCCCATATCGTACCGCCCACCGGCGCCAAGGGCATGAACCTGGCGCTGAAGGACGTCAAGATCCTGGCCGACGCCGTTACCGCCCGCTATGAAAGCGGAGACACGGCCAAGCTGGAGAACTACTCCAGGCGCTGCGTCCTGGGTGTATGGCGAGCCCAGCATTTCTCCTGGTGGATGACCGCCATGCTGCATCGCTTCGATGAACACGACATCTACCAGCGGCAGCTGCAGCTCTCGCAACTGCGTTACGTCACTTCCTCGGAGGCCGCCGCCACCTCACTCGCAGAAAACTACGTGGGAATGCACTGGGATCTGTGAGGTGTGAGTGATAAGGAGTGAAGCTGTTTCACTTCCGATCGCAGCCTGTAATCGGTGGAGGTTATCCATATGCCGGCAAATATTTATGTATTTATCCAGTTACACCTCACGCCTGACGCCTCACTCCTCACCGGTTGATGCTGGCGGCTGTCATCCGACTCCCGGCAGTTCGAATATGAGACGGCTCTTGCCGGTTACTTCTTGTCCAACTGCCGTTTTACGTCGGACAGAAGGTTGGCATTCGCCATCTGCGCCTTGGCCTTTGCCTCTTCCGCCCGCTCCTTGATGCGACGCATATGCTCCAACTGCGTTGTCATGCTTGCGAACTCCTTTTCCTTTTCTTCCAGCTCTTCCCTGAAATTGGCCAGATCGGCTTCCAGGTTCTTGCGCATCGCCTGCCCTTCCATTCTTTTCGTCTCAAGGTCCGCGGCGTTCATGCGTTTCTGTTCCTGAATCTGGATGGTTTGCTGCTGCGACTTGGCGATGCTGACCTTGGCCTGGTTTAATCTGGCCTCAGCATGCTTGATCTCGCTTTTCAGTGATACTCCGCCATCCTGGGCCATCGCACTCTGCCGCTGTTTTTCCTTCAGCGCCGACAATTCCTTGGCGGCTTCCAGTTTTAATGCCTCGGCATCGGCGCGGGCCGCCTGGATTTCCTGCAGGCTCTTCTGAATCTGACGCTGCTGCTCTTCCAGCTTGTTTCGATCCTCCTCAAGCCGTTTCTCCTCCTCAGCCTTGTACGATTCGTGTTGTGACTTGTATTCGGAAATGAGCTTCTCTGCTTCCTTCTTGGCTGCGACCCGTGCAGCCTCCGCAGCGGCCTGTTCCTCGCGGCGCTTCTCCGCTTCCTCCGCCATAGCCTGGCGCGCCGTCTCCAGTTCCTTCTTGAGCCTTTCAGCCTCACCCTTGTTGTGCTTCGACTCCTGTGCGTGTTTTTCCAGGCGTTCCCTTTCCTGTCTGGCCTTGTTCTCGGCCTCGCTTTTCATTTTTTCGAGTTTTTCCATCTCCTCGGCGTTATTCGCGTAGACCTGCTCCAGCCGCTTCTTTTCCGCCTCTATCTTCTTCTTCGCCTGAGCCTCCATGCGGGAGAGATTCTCCTCCTCCTTCTTCCTGAGCCTGGCCGCCTCGGCCTCGGCCGCTTTTTTGGCGGCCTCCAGCTCGGTCCGTTCCTCCTCCAGCTTTTTCTGCATTTCGGCCTTGGCCTCTTTCAGGGCCTCATCCTTTTCCTCCTTGCTCGCAGTTCTCTCCAACTGCATGTTGGTCCGCGCGATTTGCGCCTCCAGAAAAGAGGCCTTGATCTCGGGATCGTCGAAGTCTTCTCCTTCGCCAGCTTTTGCGGGCGGCTGCTTGCCGTCTTTCGGCGCGCTGGCGGGTTTCGATGCCGGCACCGGCTTGGAGGCCGCCGGCTTGGGGACGTTAGTGACCTCAGACGGGTCCGCCGCGTCCGGATGGTTCACCAGGCCACCGCTGAGGTAGCTGACGTCAAAGCCGGCGCCCGCCAGCAGAAACGCGGCAGCGGAACTGCGCCCGCCGGTATCGCAATAAACAATGTAATAGATCTTCGAATCCAGCTGCTTCATCTGCTTACGCAGCGAATTCAATGGAATGTTGATGCTGCCGTCAATGGAGGATTTCTTGTGCTCATTCTCGTATCTCACGTCCAGCCACTTGGCCTGACCCGTTTCAACCTTACTCTCACCCTCCGCATAGGTAACCGCGTGCAGGGTCGGATTCTTGATCAGATCGATAAAGTTCTGCTTGCTCAGGCGCATGAGAACGCCTTCGGTAAGCATGGTGACCGTGGCGTTGCGAGTGGTTTCGGCGAGCAGCGCCTCCTCGCCGAAACTGTCGCCGCTGTGCAGCTCCGCCAGCTTAACGTCCTTGCCCCCGCCGGAGGCTTTGCGGGTGACCTGGCAGCGCCCATCCTGGATGATATAAAAATCCTCTCCCGAATCTCCCTGTTTTACCACCACATCACCGATCTTGTATTCGATCGGCTCCAGCAGGGCGAACAACTGATGGATATTGGCCGTCGGCATCCTGGAGAAGATGTCCGACTGCAGGAGACGGCTCATCCAATCTAGGTCATCGGACTCGTCCAGCTCACTGACTTCCACTTCTCCGCCGTAGGCACCCCCATTGAACCCGGCATCCTGATTCCTTTCCTGGTTCAGGATAAACAGCTTGTCCATGGAGTTGCGGGCCAGACGCAAGACGATGGAGGGAGACACCGCCACACCGGTAAACTGCCGCGGCTGGAG
>JARRRO010000110.1:0-10765 GCA_037380645.1 Gammaproteobacteria bacterium
GTGGCTGCCGGGGCAGCAGCGCTACCGGGAAATCTCCTCGTGCAGCAACTTCGAGGCCTTTCAGGCGCGGCGCATGAAGGCGCGTTTCCGCAGTCCGGATACCGGCAAGCCGGAACTGCTGCACACCCTGAACGGTTCCGGCCTGGCCGTGGGCCGGACGCTGGTCGCGGTTATGGAGAACTATCAGCGCGGAGACGGCGGCATAGACGTTCCCGAGGCCCTGCGCCCCTATATGGAGGGGAGGGAAGTACTGAGCTGACGCTGCATCTCCGGAGACTTCAGCAGGACCCATGACATGGCCGCACCGAACAGCAGTTTCGAGGTGAGGGTTACGGCGTAGGGCATGAGTGCGGGGAAGGCGGGATTCAGTGCCGGCAGCAGGATAAGGAAGTTCACGGCCCAGACGGCAGAGAGCGTGGCCAGGCCGCTGAAAAACACACCCGTCGCGCCGAACCGGCGGGCGACCGGGCCGTACAGGAGCGTGACGAAACCTGCCGCCAGGGCGATGGAAAGCAGCAGGTGGATGCCCACGCCGAGCAATGCGGCGGAGCCGGCATTCATGGAATAGGGCAGGACAGAGTAGGTGATCTGCCGCGCGACTTCCGCGGCGCTGGCAGAAGTCATGGAGCTGTAGGACAGGATCCAGGCGACCTCAATCAGTCCGCCGGCGAGACCGGCGACGATGACAGGAAATAGCCTGAGGGTTAAGCCGTGCTGTGCGGCACTCGTGTCTTGCATGTCGTAACCTCCTGTGGATAGTCATGTAAACGTCGAAGAGTCTGTAGCGATTTGACAGATAGCAGCCCGGCGGGTTGCATTCGCCGTCTTTGCCCCGCCTAGGATATGGTGTAGTGCAGGCCCGCCCAGATAAGTCTGCCGATGATCGCCAGGATGCCAAGGCCGATGAGCCATAATATCGCGCTTCCGATGATGGTCAGGGTCCTGGATGTCTTTCTAAGCAGGCTGGTCGCTTCCATGTTGAAAATGATGTTCTCAATGGCTACTTCCAGATAGTGTGCCATTTCCTCCAGCATTTGCCGGTCCGCGTCGGTGAACGCCGATCCGTCCACCTTGTTCAGGACTTCCACGGCGCCCATAACCTTTTTCCTGTCCACGGACATGATGGGGATGGCCAGCAGGTTCCGGGTCACCAGTCCGGTTTTCTCGTCCAGCGCTTTATGTATTTCGTCGGTTTCCTTGATTTCATGGAGGATCTTATGTTCGCCGGATTTCACGACCTCTCCCGGAAGCGATTCGGCTTCCTCCCCGACATAAATACCGCTTTCCTCGATGCCCGTGCCCGCTTTCAGCCAGATCACCTTTGCCGTCGGGTCATAGATGAAGATATTGCATCGTTCAGCGTTAAGAACCTTCGGCATCATCTTAATGTAAAACGCCAGCAGGGCATTACCGCCGCCCTCGCCCCAGTCCGCATCGAGTTGCGTCTGTTTTATGTCGAGTGTATCGATTTCTCTTTTCAGGCTATCGAACATGAGCAAATCCTCCCGTTACCCGCTGGCAGGCCGTCACAGCGTCGCGCCCTCTCCGGATATGCCTTTGGTCTCTTTACTTTCCTCGCCGCCGGCTGAGCCGATGTACTTCTTCGCCGCGTTCAGGAACTCCTGGGACGGTTCGACTTTCTTGTGGACGAGGTTGTAATGGCAGGCTATGCAGTTGCTGTTGCCGTTTTTCATCGCTTCCCGGTGCGCGTTCTGGCCGCGTACGCGCTCAGGCTTTATCGCCGCCATGGTATGGCAGGATTTACAGTTGGCGCTGTTGCTGTCGAGAAGCTTGAATCTCGCCGTATTCGCCGCCTCCGGGCGGAATTTCTCGAACGATCCCGGCTTGGAAAAATCGTGGGTCAGCCAGACAAACAACTCTCCGGTGCTCATAAAGTGATCTATCATTGCGTAGGTGAGACGCCGGGAGACATGGCAGTCCGCGCAATGCGGCCTCACCCCGGTCGCCGTGTTGTAGTGCTTGGATTTCTTGTATTCCTGATAGACCGTGCTTTCCATGACGTGGCAGGTGTTCGCGCAGAATTTCTGTGTGGAGAAGACGTAGTCCGTGGCGTCAACGGCTACGACGCTGAAGGCGCCGAACAGGACCAATCCGATGATGAAGAGTATCCACTGAAACAGGGTCTTGCGAACCGTGCGGTACCACCAGGCCTTTGTTCTTTGAAACCAGCCGCCGGAACCGCCGCCCGGCAGGTTGGGATTTGCATCGGACCCCGGTGAGTTGGGCATTTTCGGACTCCTTCATCGTTTCATGGCAGTGTGGTTAGGCCAAGTACTGCGGCATGCGCCGGTATCGATTGTATAACCTCGCGGCAGCCTTGCATACGGGGGCGGGAAGGGGGCGTGCAGACAGGACTGCATCCTCTTTCCCGGCATCTGAGTCAACTGGCTGTTTTCAAAGCAGATACAGAGTACACCGGGAACCGGGCGGACCCGGTTCCCGGTAGCTTATTGCCACTTGTAAAAATACGACAGGCCGACAACGTGCACAGAATAATTCGGTGTGCCGTTTCCTAGGAGGATTACGTTCGAGAGGGTGGCCGGCCCCACGAGATCGCGGGCGAAGTCGCTGGTGTCGAAGTTTTCGTACAGGTAACGGAATCGAACCCCCATGTTTTCCTTGATATTGTATTCGGCTGTCACGTTGAGCTGGTAGAGGTCCGTCTTCAGATTGGGGAGGGGCAGGAATGGCAGCCCGGTGCTGTTCGGGGTGATCTTCGTGTTGGCATGGGAGGCCAGAAAGTCAGCCTTGACCTTGAGCTTATCCTTGATGACATTCCAGTCGAAGCCCACTCCACCCGTGTAGACGTTGTCATTATGATCCTGTGTCCACCAGTTATCGCCGAAGACGGCGATGCGGTCCGTTGTGGGAGTCAGAGGGCCGAGAAAACCGGGATGATAGAAACCACGCTGCTTGTAATTGTAATTCTCGTAAGTGACGTAGGCGTTGATGCTGATCTTCTTGTTGGGGGTGAAGCCACCGTCCAGGGTCACTTCGCCGTTCTTGCTTTTCTGCAGGCCGTCCTGGGTATGGTTGAAATCATCCCGATTGTAATGACCCGACAGGGTGAAGGTCAGCACATCGTTGGGGTAGTAGTTGACGGCCGCCGCCAACTGATCGCGGTTCCGATCGGCGATGTGGAACTTGCGCATCAGCGGGTCGTTTGCGTACAAATCTTCAGGCGCTGTGGCCTCCAGCTCCGTAACGAAAGCCGGGTTGAGACTGGTCACCCATGGCGCGTTGCTGACATAGGATGAACCCCGGCGAATCGAGTGCTCGTAGCGTATCCAGCCGCCGGCGCTACTGAAGGGGTTAAACGACAGGCGGAGCTTGCCGGTATGTTCATCGGTGTGCTCCACTTCGGTGAAGTTGCGGTTCTTCCTGTCGTACTGGTAACCCACCGTCACCCGGGCGCCCTGCATGAATCTGTAGTTGGCATCCACCTGCAGCTTGTGGTGCCTCAGGCTGTAAGGCCAGTTGACCCTGGCGTCCTCGCTCAGCAATGTGCCCTGGGCCGCGGCGTCTCCGGGTATACGCACGTAGATGTCCCGCGGCGTCTTGTTATCCCTGTCGTCGTAGGTGTAGCGCGCTATCAGGCCCAGCCGGTTGGTCAGGCGGGTGGAGAGGTCGAGATTGATAAAGATGGTCTGTATCTCGCCGTCCAGGTTGTTGCGTGGCAGCGGGATCACCGTGGGGAAGACGCTGCTGAAGGGAATGAATTTCTGGTTCTGGGTCATCTGGCCGTAGGAGATATTGGCCGTGGCCCGCGTGCGCATGCCGAAGTTGTAGCCCCCCGCGAAGGTGACTTGCCAGGCCTCGTTGTCGGGCTCGGAACTCATGCGGCCGCGCGCCCCGTCGCTGAAGTTGGCGCCGGGATCCCACTGGGGATTGTTGAAGGGATTGTCCCAGACCAGGGTGTTGTCGTTGTTGTTGAACAGGGACAGGTTATAGCTGAGGCTGTATTGGCCCCTGTCCCCCGTGTAGGCCACGGACGTGCTGAAATTATTGGTTTCGTAATCGATGGGCCGGACCAGGATGGAACTCCTGGGGTTGCCGCCGTTGGAGCCGAACACCGCGCCCAGGGTATCTCTGCCATCCTTGCGCTCGTGGCGGAAGGATGCCTTCAGCTTCCACCTGTCGGTCACGTCCCAGATGAAGCCACCCCCGTAGCGCTTTCGGTCAGTATGCACGTCGACCGGTCTCAGGCTGGGGAAGAGGTCGGTCAGACCGCTGGTGGAGTCGGCCCCCACCCAGGTAGACGGCAGGGTCTGATCCGCCGTGCCGGCGCCGATGAACGGCGTACGGCCGTCATTGAAGCGGTAGTGGGGGATGGAGTCATACTTGAACATCAGGCGGAAGCTCCGGATCTGGCCGTATTCGGCGGTGACGGAGCGGTTGTCGAGACCCAGATTCTTTCCGTCCACTATCCAGTAGTTAGTGTCGCTGCCGTCGGGAGCCAGGTATTTGCGCAGCAGGATATTGGCGATGGCGAAACCGCCCTTTTCCTGCAGGCCGTTGTATTCGCCGAATTTGTATGAATCTTCGCTGACGTAGCCGGCGCCGATTTCCACATTGTTCGTATACAGGGTGGGGGCCTTTTCCACCTCTCCCAAGGTCGCCAGCCCTTCTCCTTCATCCTGAGCGAACACGGTGGCGGTGATGAGGCATCCGCCGGCCACCAGTATCATCTTGGAAAAGCAGTCAGAGAATTTCATCGCAGGACCTCCTTCGCATGTCCCCTGATGTGCGTATGTTCATGTCGATCCTTTCATGAGTCTTAGCGTGTAAACCGTGACCCGGAGGGACTGTTGGAACCGTGAATCATGGAATGACAGTTCGTGCAGCTCCTTCCAATCAACTGCTGTGCGGCCCCGTTGGGCGGTATACCCGTGCCGGTATAGAAGGTGGCCGGGTGATAGGCCTCGCCGTGGCACTGTTCGCACAGGTAGGGCATCCGCACCTTCAGCATGCGCGGCTGGTTGGTGCCGTGGGGGTTGTGGCAGTTGGTGCAGTCCTCGCGCACCGGCTGGTGCTCCCACAGGAACGGGCCGCGTTTCTCCGCGTGGCACTGGTAGCAGACCTCGTTGACGGTGTTTTTCACCAGTTGATGCGGTCCGGCGGAACCGTGCGGATTGTGGCAGTCAGTGCAGACGACCTTGCCGTCCATAATGGGGTGATGGGAACGCTCGTGCTGCTGGGCGCGCTTGTCCGCGTGACATTTGAAGCAGACCCCGGGCTGGGTCTCCCGGTCGCGCACGGGGTCGTCCATCGCCATGACGTCATGGCAGTTGATGCAGGTGTTGCCGGCGGAGGCGTGGATGCTGGTGGTCCAGTGCAGCTGCAAGCCGTCCTGGTGACACTGCAGGCAGATACCGGACTTCTGGTCCGTGGTCAGGTTGCCGTGCAGGAATGAGACCACCAGCGGCGGTTTCTGCCGGGGCGCCGCGAGATGCTTGCTCATGGGGCCGTGGCAGTCTTCACAGCTGTCCTTGGGCAGGGTCCGGCCCATGCGGCTCTGGGAGAATTTCTGGATGTACTCCTCGTGACAGTCGAGACACTTGGTGCTGCTGTGGACGAAGGTGGCCCCCTGCAGTTCGGGGTTGAGTTTGACCCAGTCCTCCACGGTCATGTCACCGTGCAGCTTTGCCGCCCCGGCCGCTCCTGAATAGAGCAGGACCCCGAGGATTGCCAACAGGTGCAGCTTCCCGATTTTGCCTTTCATAGCGGACGCGGCGAGATCCGCCGGGCTGGACAGACCGATGGAAAGGGGGAAGGAAACATAATGTTTCCTGCCGGAATTCTTGTTGTCATGGATGGCTATCCCTATGTGGAAGGTCTTGCCGTCCTGCAGCTGGATGTCCTGCTTGTCTCCGTCGGACAGCTTCCTGGTGAGCATCAGCGTGTACTTGCCGTTGGCATAGCTGCCGCTGGCGGTGACGTCATTGTGGTCGTCCTTGGCCCGGGTCTGCAGGATGTATTCGTCCGTCACCTTGACCTCTTTGCCGATGAACTGGGTGGTCCACAGATCAATGAACAGCTGCTTGGACATGTATTGATCCAGGGTGCTCTGGGGTTTAATGGAGCCGTCCTTTGTCCGGGTGTAATAGCCGTACAGTTTCACGTCCTTGCCGTTATTGTCCGGCATGCCGTTCTCGTCGTTATGGCAGGTCATGAAACAGCCGTACAGGGCGAAGCTCTTGATGGTGTTGTTGATCTGCACCGACAGCCTGTCCGCCTTGTCGTCCTTGGCCAGGGAGGGATCGGAGACGCTCGCCCCGGAACCCGGCCACTGGAACCACAGGTAGATGTTCTGGTCGTCATAGGCGGCCTTGACCTCCACGTCCTTGAAGCCGGGCATGCCCTGCAGCGGCTGGGTCTCGAAGGGCTTTTTGGAGCTGGACATTTTCAGCGTCCCGTTGATGATCTTGTCGGCGTTGATGTCATATTCACCGGACTTGCCGACGTGGCAGTCCGCGCACGCCTTGCGGAAGGTCCTGACCGGGAGCATACCGGTACCGTGATCGTCGCTGCGCACGAATTCCCAGGAGGCGAAGCCGGGATAAAACACCTTGATGGTCTTGCCCTGGATCTTGGACCAGTCCACGGTCTGGGCCCGGCCGGTCTGCGGCCAGAGCAGCGCCAGCGGCGCCATGAGCAGGAGGGCCGCCGCCGCGAACACGGGACCGTGCCCGGGATGATGTCGGGATGTGTTATTTTGGTTACAGTTCATGCAGGGGCTCCCGAATTGCGTCTGGTTCAGACTGCCGGCGATGGCAAACGGAAAGGAATGCCGCGTCCCGCCGTATTCCGGGGCAGGCATTTATATACGGTAATGAGAAACAGCGCGGGATGACACCCGCGACGGACGTTGCTTGGAAGCCTATGTTATTCATGCCATCTCCGCTCATTGGTAATGTCCCTTACCAAGGTGGGCGGAGCGGCCAGAAATACATTTCCACGCATTTTGAACCCCTACATTCTTAATTTTTATTAATTTAAATTTTAGACACTTTAGATCAAGTGATCTTGATCCGTGTCAAATCTATGAAACTTTAAGGGCTATGCCCTGACGTCGGGCGGGGACGGACTGGTCCGCCAGGGCGGATTAAAGTGCCAATGATGCGTCCCACCAAGCCTTTAATTTTCTGCTATTAATCACAATGTTAGATCATTTTGTGGGAATTTCAAGCGGGCACGCCAGGGCGTCTCCGCCCATCCCATGTCTGGTCGTCTCCCGGGCAGGCCGTGGCAGCGCGCCTCATGTAGACGGATTAGTCCTCCAGGGTGAAGCCCACCTTGACGGTCACCTGCCAGTGGGACACGGCACCCTCCTCGATATGGCCGCGGGTGTTAGTCACCTCGAACCACCTCAGGTTATGCAGCGTCTTCGCGGCCCTCGCCACCGCGTTTTCCACGGCCTCCTCCAGGCTTTTTTTCGAACTGCCGGTAAGTTCCACGGATTTGTAGACGTGATCTTCCATAGCGGACCTCCTGTGCTGTCGGTGATTGTCGCCCGCAGTCTAGTGTTTGTGGCACTGGCTTAGCAAATCAGCTGAGCCGCGGGTGGCGGCGGATCAGGATGGCGGCAGATGTGGGAAAAATGAGACATAGACCAGGGTGACGGCGCCCAGCCACAGGTAATAGCCGTAGTACAGGTGCAGATACCCCGTCTGGAGCAGGTAGCCGGTGGCGAAGACCGCGCTACCCATGCCGGCCAGCACCCCCAGCCAGAACCAGGTTTTACGGAAAAAATGCCGGCGGACCGGGAAGAACAGGGGCGAGAGGAGCACAAACACCGTGTTCAGGCCGGAAACGGCGAGGATCGCGGCGGCGGCGATGTCCCGAGCCCGACCAAAATCCAGCAGCATGCGCGGGCGCAGGGAGAGCAGGGCGGTGACGGCGTCCCAGCCGTTGTAGGTCACGGCACCCAGGGGGCTGTAGGCAGGCGATACCAGCGAGGCCAGAAACAGGATGAGTCCCAGTAGATATATGCGTAGTGCCAATCTGGTACCTCGTAAGGCCAGGCAGCTTATTTATAAGCCACAGAGTACACAGAAATAGGTTGAGGATCACAGGGAGGTCGGCATTGGCGCTGGTTTCGAAGGGCCGGGCGATAATGAAAAAATTACAGCCGGCTACGGAGCTTCAAGGTATACAATCTCTGTGCTCCTCTGTGATCTCTGTGGCTAAAAATGGGAAGCATCGTGATTTAAAACACGGCGCGGGTCTTGCCGCCATCTACCACCAGGGTGGCACCGGTGATGTAGGCGGCGGCGTCGGACAGGAGGAAGACGCCGGCATTGCCCATGTCCTGGATGCTGCCGTAGCGGCCCAGGGGTATGGTGCTCCACTGCTGTTTCCGCTGTTCTTCCACGGAAATCCCCTTGCGGTCCGCGTTCAGTTTGTCCACGGTCTGCACCCGTTCCGTGTCTATGCGTCCCGGCACCAGGTTGTTGATGCGGATGCCGTCGTCGGCGATCTCGTAGGACAGGGTCTTGACCAGGCTCACTACCCCCGAGCGGAAGACGTTGGAGAGCAGCAGGTTTTCGATAGGCTCCTTGATGGAGCTGGAAGTGAGGGTGAGGATGGCGCCGGATTTCTGCTGTCGCATGGCCGGCAGGACGCCGCGTATCATGCGTACGGCGCTCATCAGGGTGAGGTTGAAAGCCCGGGTCCAGTCCGCGTCCCCGAATTTGTCGAAACTGCCGGGAGGCGGGCCGCCGGCGTTGACCACCAGACCGTCGACGCCGCTGAAATCCATCAGGCTGGACTCAATCCAGCTTTCAATAGCCGCGGCGTCCATGGCGTCGCAGGGATAGCCCCGGGCGTCGACGCGGTATCGATCCTTCAGGGACGCGGCGGCCTGTTCGATCTTCTCCGGGGAGCGGCTGCACAGGGACAGCCGTGCGCCCTCGCGGGCGGCGGCCTCGGCGATGCCGTAACCTATGCCCTGGCTGGCCGCGGCGATCAGGATGATCTTGTCTTGCAGCTTCAGATCCACGCCCCGGCCGCGTCTACTCGTTGAGGTGCTTGAGAACGCTTTCCAGGCTGTCCTTCGCGTCGCCGAACAACATGCGCGTATTTTCCTTGTAGAACAGCGGGTTATCCACGCCGGCGTAGCCCGAGGCCATGCTGCGCTTGAGCATGATGGTGGTCTTGCCCTTCCAGACCTCCAGCACCGGCATTCCGGCGATGGGACTGTCGGGTTCCTCCTGAGCGGACGGATTGACGATGTCGTTGGCGCCGATGACCATAGACACGTCCACGTTGGGGAAGTCGTCATTGATCTCGTCCATCTCGAACACGATGTCATAGGGTACCTTTGCCTCCGCCAGCAATACGTTCATGTGTCCCGGCATGCGGCCGGCCACGGGGTGGATGCCGAAGCGCACGTTCACACCTTTTTCACGCAATGTCTTGGTCAATTCGTAGACGACGTGCTGGGCCTGGGCCACGGCCATGCCGTAACCCGGGACGATCATGACCTCCTTGGCGTCGGCCAGCAGAGCTGCGGCCTCCTCGGCGTCTACACTCTGGACCTCACCGCCCTGGGCGCCGGCGGCGGCCGTCCCACCGCCTGTTCCGAAGCCGCCGGCGATGACGGCCAGGAACTTGCGGTTCATGGCGCGGCACATGATGTAGCTGAGGATGGCGCCGCTGCTGCCCACCAGGGCGCCGGTGACGATGAGCAGGTCATTGCTGAGCATGAAGCCGGTGGCCGCGGCCGCCCATCCCGAATAACTGTTGAGCATGGAGATCACCACCGGCATGTCGGCGCCGCCTATGGCCATGACCATGTGTATGCCGAATACAATGGCGATGCCGGTCATGATTGCCAGGGGCAGGGCGCCGCCGCCGGCCTGGGATTCCTGCAGGAAATCATAGCCCAGCCAGATGGCGGCGATGAGCAGGGCCAGGTTGACCCAGTGGCGCGCGGGCAGGGCCAGCGGCTTGCTGGTGATCTTGCCGCTGAGCTTGCCGAAGGCGATGACCGAGCCGGAAAAGGTCAGGGCGCCGATGAGGATCCCCAGGTAGGTCTCCACGTCGTGGATGGACTTCTCCACGCCGGTCAGGCCGGGGCCGTGGCCGAGGAAATTGGCGAAGCCCACCAGGACGGCGGCGAGACCCACCAGGCTGTGGAGGATGGCCACCAGCTCCGGCATCTGGGTCATCATCACCCTGGCGGCCAGGGTGAAGCCGATGCTGCCGCCGATGATGAAGCCCCCGATCAGGAACCAGTAATGGGCGGTGACCTCGCCGAAGATGGTGGCGAGGAGGGCGATGAGCATTCCGATGATGCCGTACAGGTTGCCGCGCCTGGCCGTCTCCTGGTTGCTCAGTCCCCCCAGCGCCAGGATGAAGAGGATAGTGGCACCGATATATGAAACCGTGATGATACCCGTTGGCATTGTTATCCCCTTATTTCCTGAACATCTGCAGCATGCGCTGGGTGACGGCGAAGCCGCCGGTGATGTTGATGCTGGTCATCAGTATGGCAATGCCCGCCAGGTACATGACCCACTTCTCCGGCGAGGAGAGCTGAATCAGGGCGCCGATGATAATGATGCTGCTGATGGCGTTGGTCACGCTCATGAGCGGCGTATGCAGGGCGGGGGTAACGTTCCAGATGACCATGTAACCGATGAAACAGGCCTGCACGAATACGGGGAAGTGCGACATGAACGCCGGCGGGCCCACCAGCCCCAGGCCGAACAGGTCCAGACCCCCCAGCAGGAAGGTCACC
>JARRRO010000111.1:0-5745 GCA_037380645.1 Gammaproteobacteria bacterium
AACAACCTGCTTCGGCCATGGGAGGGAAAGTATGTCGACCTTGGCCCCCCTGAGCCGCGTTCATCGCCTATAACCTATTGATAATTATAGAAAGACGACGATCAAACTTCCGCAAATTATATCGATCCTAGCGTAGGAATACTAAAAAACAACAAACACCAATACTTTTCTATTAAAGAAATATAACGCGACTTATGGGGAAAGGCGGGAGGTTAAAAACCGCCAATTCCCGTTGAAATAGGGCATGATGTTGATACGGATTCTGAAATCGCGCCCCCATCTCAACTATCAGGGTTATCGCGTGCCACCGGTATCTGCCCGCGCCACGGCCACCACTGTACACACCGACCTCAGGCTGAAATTCAAGCCTATCAGGGCAATGAATCATAAGTAAATATTCACTTTTACGGTGTCGTGGGAGTGCCAGGACGGCCGCTCCGTACCGGCTATAACAATCCCATCTTGCGTGTGTTGCTCCGTTTCTCTCAACGTGTATGATTGAACTTTACCAAACCGGGGTGTTTGATTTTCGGGATGATGGCGGTCGCCAACCGGCGCCACGCGAATAAAACCGGAAGCAGCCGGCTTCTTGGTATAATAATCACAAACGCTGACGCCGTAGCGTAGGGGGTCAAGTTGGAGACATACTCAACGGAAGCTCTTCAGCAGAAGGCTAAAGTAGCTTACTGGAATGACGTCATCTGTGACGTCTTCACGGCAATGGAGACCGATCCCCTGGATCTCAGCCGGTTCGACGGCAAGGTCAGCTGCGATCAACTCGGTCAGCTCTCTTTTTCCAAGGTCGTCTCCCTTCCCGCCAACGTCAGCCATTCCAGGAAACACGTCGCCCGGGCCAATCTGCATCATTTTTTTCTGCACCTGCAAGCAAGGGGCAAACTGGCGCTGCAGCAGAACGGCGTGCAGACCCTGCTGGGCGAAGGGGACTTCGCCATCAGCGACAGTTCCTATCCGTATCAGCTTTCCTACAGTGAGCCGTGCGAGACCATAGTCCTGGGCATCCCGGCGTCGGCCCTGCGGTCACGCATCCCGCAGCCCGAGCAGTTGTCCTGCGTTTTCATGTCCGGCCGGTCGGGGCTGAGCAACACCGCCTCGGTGATGCTCAAAAGCCTCTGGCGGCAGGTTGAAAGCGGGATCCCGGAAGCATACGGCCCGAGGATCGCGGACAACCTGCTGGACATAATCGCCACCGCCTACAGCCTCAGCCAGGGAAGCCGGACATCCAGGTCCGCCACCACCGGCGCCCGCCTGGTGCAGATCAAGCGCTTCATCGAATCCAACCTGCACGATCCGGAACTGACGCCGCGCAAGATCGCGGCCGCCTTCAACATCTCGCCGCGTTATCTGCACATGCTCTTCTCCAATGAAGAGGAATCCGTCTCGCATTACATCCTGAGGCGCCGGCTGGAGGAATGCGCCAGGCAGATGACCGACGTCTTCTGGCGGGGCAAGACCATCACGGAAATCGCCTTCCATACCGGCTTCAACAACAGCACCCATTTCGCCAGGGTCTTCAAAGAGCAGTTCGGCGTCACGCCCCGCGAATACCGGAATCTGCATCAGGTCCAAATCAAGACCTGAGCCCGGCGTGGATACGGCGGCGCGCCCGCCGGTTTCCTGTTACATCAACTTATTCTTCCTTCTGGGACAATACCGGCGGGAACGAAGTGCTTAGCATTGCATGACACCGGCACCGGTACTGCCTACGAGGAACCGACAATGACGAGTGAAACGCTGGCCGGCAACGCCGAAGTCAAGGACGACGCCGGTCCCTTCCAGGTTACCGACCACTATCGCTATTACGTTCTGGGCCTTTTGATGGCGGCAGGCATCTTCAGCTGGGTGGATCGCCAGATCTTTGCCATCCTGCTGGAGGCCATCAAAGATGAATTCCATTTTTCCGATACCCAGCTCGGCCTGCTGGGCGGCATCGCCTTCGGCCTGTTCTACGCCTCGGTGGGACTACCCGTGGCCTGGCTGGCGGACAAGTTCAACCGCCGCAACATCATCGCCATCGCCCTGGCGCTGTGGAGCGCCACCACCGCCCTGTCCGGCCTGGCTACCGGATTCTGGACCCTGTTCCTGGCCCGCATGGGGGTGGGCATAGGCGAGGCCGGGGGTTCTCCGCCGTCCCAGTCACTGATTTCGGATTACTTCCCCCCGGAGAAGCGCAGCTTCGCCCTGGGCCTGCTGTACATCTATCTGCCCCTGGGTTTCCTGGTGGGTTTTTTAGTGGGCGGCTGGGTCAATGAATTCTTCGGCTGGCGCGCCGCCTTCATGGTGGTCGGCCTGCCCGGCCTGCTGCTGGCGCTGGTGGTACGCCTCACACTGCGTGAACCGCCGCGCGGCCATTCCGAGAATCTGCAGAGCAGCGGCACCACGCCGTCGCTGTGGTCCACCATTCGCTATTTCATGAGCCGGCCTTCCCTGCGCCACATCCCGCTGGCCGGGGCCATCCACGGCGTCGGCGCCTGGGGCGCGAGCGTGTGGATGCCGGCGTATTTCATCCGCGTGCACGGCATGACCAGCGGCGAGATCGGGACCTGGCTGGCGTTCATCTTCGGCATCGCCGGCTCGCTGGGCACACTGTCCGGCGGCTATATCGCGGACAGCATCGTCCGCAGGACCGGTGACGCCCGCTGGTACACCTGGTTCTGCGCCCTGTCCATACTGCTGACGGTGCCCTTCACCTTCGCAGTTTACCTGTGGCCGACGCCGGTCCCGGCCCTGCTCTTCTTCATCCCCGCCATCCTCATCATGCACATGTTCCTGGGGCCGGTCATGGCCATGATCCAGAACCTGGCCGGACTGCGTCGCCGCGCCATGGGGGCGGCATTCTATCTGTTCCTGGCGAATCTCATCTCCATGGGCCTGGGCCCGCTGATCATCGGGGTCATCAGCGATTACTTCAACGCCAGGGATGGCGACAACTCCCTCCGGTATGCCATATTGACGCTGGTGGTGGTCACCAGCACCTGGGCCCCCCTGCACTTCTTCCTGGCTTCGCGCACCCTGCGCGAGGACCTGGAGCTGGCCAAAGCAAATTCATGAATAAGCCACAGAGGACACGGAGATCACAGAGGAGAACTGAAATTGAAATGGATGTCTTTTCGAGCGGCGCGAGAAATCCGCTGCAGGCGTCCCGGCCGCAGGGAGGGATCTTTTTATGAAGATCCCCCGCGTTCGTTCGGGATAAGGATTTCTCCCGTTGGTCGAACTGATACCTTTTTACTCAAACATGCTCTGTGATCTCCATGTCCTCTGTGGCTAACAAAATAAAGGAGTACTCGTGAAAGATTTAGACGGCAAGGTGGCTTTCATCACCGGCGGTTCCAGCGGTGTCGGGCTGGGCATCGTCCGCGCAATGGTCGACGCCGGGATGAAGGTGGCTTTCACCTGGCGCCGCGAGGCGCACCGGGACGAGGCCATGGGCTTTTTCGAAGGCCGGGAAGACAGGATCCATCCGATCTATCTCGATGTGACGGATCGCGAGGGCATGGACCGCGCCGCGGATGAGGCGGAGAGCCGCTTCGGGCCCGTGGATATCCTGGTGAACAACGCCGGGGTGAATGCCTTCTTTCCCATGGACGAGGCCACCTACGATGACTGGGACTGGATCATCGACGTCAATCTCAAGGGCATCATCAACGGCCTGATCACGTTCATGCCGCGCCTCAAGGCCCGCGGGGCGGGCCATATCGTCAATACCTCCTCCATGGCGGCCTTCCTGCCCGGCCCGGCCGCCGGGATTTACTCGACCACCAAGTACGCCATACACGGACTGTCGGCGTGCCTGCGCTACTGCCTGGCGCCTTACAACATCGGCGTCTCCATGCTGTGCCCCGGCCTGGTGGTCAGCAACATCCACCAGAGCGAGGACATCCGTCCCGAGGCACAGAGCCGACGCGGCTACCAGCCGGACGAGGAATTGATCAAGGAGATCGGCGATGTCCACGCCCTGGGCATGGAACCCCTGGAGGTGGGGGAAAAGACCCTGCGCGGAATACGGAACAACGATCTTTACATCTTCACGCACCCGGAGCACAAGCAGGAACTGCGGGAGATATTCGAAAACATCCTGGCGGCGATACCGGACGAGGAACCGGACCCGAAACGGCTGGAGGTGGAAGCCGATCGCCGCGCAGGGATTGCGGAGGCGCAGAAGGTCATCGATAAAATGCGGGAGAAATGAAAGTAAGTAGTAATAAGATTAACTCATTAATTTGAACATTGTTGCCGGTTTTTGCTACTAACCACTCACTACTTTATTCACTTTCGCCACATTGCTTCTCCGAGGCTAGACACGTAATCGATTGAGGAGGTATAACGTATGAAAGAAGTGAAAGGAAAAGTGGCCTTCATCACCGGCGGCGCCAGTGGCGTTGGCCTGGGGATGGCCGAGGTGTTCAGCAGAGCCGGCATGAAGGTCGCCATCGCCGACATCCGTCAGGACCACCTGGATGAGGCCGTGGCATACCTGAAGGGCAAGGACATCAGCGTGCATCCCGTCAACGTGGATGTCACCGACCGCGAGGGCATGGCCCGGGCGGCGCAGGAGACGGTGCAGGTCTTCGGCAAGGTGCACCTGCTCTGCAACAACGCCGGCATCAACCTGTTCAAAACCGTGGACGAGTCCACCTACGAGGACTGGGACTGGGTCACCGGCATCAACCTGGACGGCGTCTTCAACGGCATCAAGTCCTTCCTGCCCCACATCGAGGCCCACGGCGAGGGCGGCCACATTGTCAACACCGCCTCCATGGCATCCTTCGTCGCCGGCGCCACCGCCGGCATCTACACGGCCACCAAGTTCGCCGTGCGCGGCATGTCGGAATCCCTCAGATTGAGCCTGGCCGACAGGCGCATCGGCGTCTCCATATTGTGCCCGGGCCTGGTCAAGAGCCGCATCTACGAAAGCGAGCAGATCCGTCCGGCGAACCTGACCCGCCCCGATCACGAAGTCGACGAGGAATGGGTCGAGCGCCTGGAACAGGTCCACGAAATGGGCATGGACCCGGTGGAGGTCGGGGAAAAGACCCTGCGCGGGATCCGCAATAATGACTTCTACATCCTCAGCCACCCGGATCACAAGGAGGAGGTCGAGATATTGTGCGAGGAACTCATCAATGCCTTCCCCGACGAGGAGCCGGAACCGCAGCGCTTCGAGTTCGAAAAGATGCGCCGCCAGCTGGTCTGGGACACCAAGGAGAAGATCAAAAAGATGGATCTGTAACGGATCAGCCACAGAGATCACAGAGGACACAGAGACAACGGTTAGGAGTGAGGGGTGAGGAGTAAGGAGTGAAACAAGCTTCCTAATCATACCTGAATGATGATTTACACCTCACTCCTCACACCTTACCCCTCACATGCCACTCCGTGGCTATATTAAATCAGAGGTAACGAATAATGAAAGACGTCAAAGATAAAGTCGCCTTCATCACCGGCGCCGGCGCCGGCATGGGGCTGGGCATGGCCAAGGCATTCTCCGCCGCGGGCATGAAGGTGGTCCTCGCCGACATCCGCCGGGACCACCTGGATGAGGCCATGCAATACTTTAACGACACGGGCGCGGAAGCCCACGCCATACAACTGGATGTCACCGACCGCGAGGCCTACAAGCGCGCGGCCGACGAGGCGGAAAAGGTCTTCGGCAAGATACATGTCCTGGTCAACAACGCAGGACTGGGGATAACCGGGGAATTCCTCAAGACCACCTTCGCCGAC
>JARRRO010000112.1:0-5718 GCA_037380645.1 Gammaproteobacteria bacterium
CCCGGTGGCGCCAGTACAGCAACGCCGCCATCACAACGAAGCCGGCGATATAGGCTATCTCGGGCAGGAGCAGCCAGGTATAGACGGGGACCAGCGCCGCCGCGGTCAGGGCAGACAGGGAGGAGTAGCGGGAGACGGCGGCCACCAGCGCCCAGGTAATCACGAACGCCATGCCCAGCAGCCAGTAGGTGCCGAAAAGGACGCCGATGAAGGTGGCGACGCCCTTGCCGCCACGGAATCCGAAGAAGACGGGATAAAGATGACCAGCGAAGGCGGCCAGTCCGGTGAGGGCGACCGCCAGGTGCGGCAGTTTCAGCCACACCGCCAGCAGCACCGGCAGCAGCCCCTTGAGCACGTCTCCGGCCAGGGTGGCGGCGGCGGCCTTTTTGCCATACAGGCGCAGGACGTTGGTGGCGCCGGGATTGCCGGAGCCGCCGGCGCGGGGATCCCCCAGTCCCGCCAGCCTGCAGACGACGATGGCGCTGGCGACGGAGCCGAACAGGTAACCTGTGATGATGACGGCGATGTTGATGAGCATGGAAGTATTGGACTGTCTTGCGACGGCAAGATCAAGTTATTGTTGTCGCGGAAGTTCATGGACGTCAGGGTGTATTCTTGCCGGCATCTCCCGTATTCTATGGGAATTTCATGCGGATGATCGGGATCCGGGCCGACCCCGCCGCGATCATTCGTTCTTCGGGAGTTGACTGCCGCTGCCCATGGACATCGTATATCTGAATGATCTCCGTATCGATACTGTCGTCGGCATCTATGACTGGGAGCGCCGGACCAGGCAGACGGTGATACTGGACATCGAAATGGGGACGGACATCCGCAAGGCGGCGGAGACCGACGACATCCGGCATACTATTGACTACAAGGCCGTGGCCAAGAGGCTGTTCGACTTCGTCGGTACCAGTGAATTCCAGCTGGTGGAGAAACTGGCAGAAAGCGTCGCCGCCATCCTGCTGCAGGAATTCAACGTGTCCTGGTGCCGCGTGCGTCTCAACAAGAAGGGCGCCCTGCGGGGGGTGCGTGACGTGGGCATAATCGTTGAACGGGGGATGCGGGACTGACATGACCCAGGCCTTTATCGGCGTTGGCAGCAATATAGATAAGGAGAAATCCATACGCACCGGCGTTGCGCGTCTGCGCGAGAGGTTCGGGCGGCTTCTGATCTCCACCGTTTACGAGAGCCCGGCCTACGGCTTCGAGGGGGATAATTTTTACAATCTCATCGTCGCCCTGGACACAGACATGGACCCGCTGGCGCTGTCCGGGGAGCTGCACGCCATTGAGGAAAGCCTCGGGCGCAAACGCGACGAGCCGCGCTATTCCCCGAGGATCCTGGATCTGGATCTGCTGCTGTACGGGGATCTGATCTGCCACGGCGAGGGACTGGACATCCCCCGCGGCGACATCCGGAAGTTCTCTTTCGTCTTGAAGCCGCTGGCGGAGATCGCGGGCGGGATGCGGCATCCGGAGACCGGCGCGACCTTCGAGGAAATGTGGCGGGCGTTCGATCAGGCCGAACAGAACCTGTGGCCGGTGGAACTACCAGGACTTTATGATTCTTAACCAGCGGGGGTAACCATGTCTAGAAATCTGCTTGTTTTCTGCCTGGCGGTGCTGGTGTGCGCCTGTAGCAGCGCGCCGGAACGGATAAAAATAAACGACCTCAATACCGCCGTTAAAGAATACGCCTACGCCCTGCGCTGGCAGCGCATCGATGACGCGGTCGCCTACCACAGGAACCGGGACGGCACCAAGCCGGACATCGATACATCAGCCATGAACGACGTGCGGGTGACGGGGTTCAAGATCGAGAAGAGGGTCATCAACAAGGACTCGACCGAAGCGGTGGTCACCGGCGAGTTCGATTACTACAGGGAGGACTACGGCGCCCTGAAGAAACTCAAATTCGAACAGCACTGGTGGTATGACGACGACGCCGGGCACTGGTATGTGGAGAGTCCCTTTCCCAAATTCAAGTAAAGACAGTGAATCGTGAGTCGTCTTCTATTTACCATTCACGATTTACGATTCACCTTCAGTACAGCGTGCGGCCGCCGTCGATGTTCAGGACCTGGCCCGTCATGAACTCGGCTTCCAGGATCAGGAAGCGCACGCCGGCGGCGAGGTCCCGGGTCGTCCCCTGGCGGCCGAGGCTGACCCGTTCGAGGATTGCCTTCTTGGACGCCTCGTCCATTCCCTCCGGCCACATGACGGAGCCGGGGGAGATCCCGTTGACGCGTATCTCCGGCGCCAGTTCCCTGGCCAGGGCCCGGGTCAGCATGATCAGGCCGGCCTTGGCCGCGCTGTAGACGCTGTAGCTCCTGAGCGGCATGTTGCCGTAGATATCGGTCATGTTGATGATGCAGCCGCCGGTCTCCCGCAGGTAGGGGACGCTTGCCTGGGACAGGAAAAAGGGTGCCTGCATGTTGGTATCCACGATGTCGCGCCATTGCTCCCGGGTGGTGCCGCCTACGGGCGTGGGATAAAACTGCGAGGCATTGTTGATCAGGACATGCAGGTTGCCCGTACAGGCAGCGGCCTCTTCTATGACGGCATCGTAATCTACCTCGCCCGCCAGGTCGGCCCGGACCAGATGGGCGGAACCTGCACGCTCCGCGTTGAGAGAATCCGCCAGGTACCGGGCGGGTCCGGCGGAGGTGCGATAATGTATGACAACGTCCATGCCGTGGGCGTGCAGGTCCCTGGCGACGGCGGCGCCGATGCGATGCGCGGCGCCGGTGATAAAGACTGTTTTACGGGTCATGGCTTGGTATGATGTGGTCGTTTCGTTCAGCCGGGCATCCGTCCCACCTAAGATGATTCTACTACGACAGTTGGCCGCGTTCCCGCACTTCGCCCCCGCCTCTCCCGGACCCGCGGCACCATGAAACCGGCGATCGCCGCAAACCAGGGGCTGTCATGATGCAATCCGGTACGGGGAGCGGCGCGGCGGTGCTGCCCGTGCCCCCGGAAGCTGCCCTGGCGCACAGCCGGTTGCTGACGGACGCCATCCGCGCCGAAATCGAGGCCGCGGACGGACACATTCCCTTCACGCGGTTCATGGAGCTGGCCCTGTACGCCCCCGGGCTGGGCTATTACAGCGCGGGCAGTGAGAAGATCGGGGCGGCGGGCGACTTCGTCACGGCTCCTGAGATCTCGCCCCTGTTCTCACGCTGCCTGGCGCGCCAGTGCGAACAGGTCATCCGGCGCCTGGGGCAGGGCGTCATTCTGGAACCCGGTGCGGGCACGGGGACCATGGCGGTGGACATGCTGCTGGAGCTGGAACGGCGGAAGGCGCTGCCCGAGGCCTACTGGATACTGGAGCCCAGCGCGGAACTGCGCCGGCGGCAGGAACAGACCCTGAATGCGCGCATCCCGCGCCTCATGGACAGAATAGAGTGGCTGGAGTCGCTGCCGGCCCGGCCCTTTGACGGGATCATCCTGGCCAATGAGGTCCTGGACGCCTTCCCCTTCGATCGTATCTGCATCGAAGGCGGCGAGGTGCGCGAACTCCATGTCGCCTGGGAAGACGGGCGTTTCGCGTGGCGCTCCCTGCCCGCCGAGCAGGTCCTGCGTGACTATGTCGGTGCGATACTCGATGTCGGGTGCCTGCCGGACAGTTACACTACCGAGGTAAACCGGTCCGTGCAGCCGTTCATCGCCTCCCTGGCAGAAGTGTTGAACCGCGGGCTGGTGCTGCTGGTGGATTACGGCTATCCCCGGACGGAGTACTACCATCCGCAGCGCATTGACGGCACCATGCTCTGCCACTACCGTCACCGCGTACACGCGGATCCCTTCGTCTACGTGGGACTGCAGGACATCACCGCCTCGGTGGATTTCACCACCGTGGCCGAGGCGGCCGTTACCGCCGGACTGGAGGTGTGCGGATTCACCACCCAGGCGCATTTTCTGCTCGGCTGCGGCCTGGACGATATGCAGGAGGGGGGCGGCGGGGATCAAAAGGCCTTGCTGGAATACGCCCGACAGGTAAAACTGCTGACCCTGCCCGCCGAGATGGGGGAACGCTTCAAGTCGATGGCCCTTGGCAGGGGGTTTGATGAACCGTTGGCGGGTTTCAGGCTGAACGATCAACGTCACCGTCTCTGACGGACTGTTGTAGTATTTGCCCGCTTCCAATTAAGAAAGATAAGAACGATATGGAAAGGCTTCCCATGAATGACCCGGACATGAGCCCATGAATGATGTGGCGAGCGCGGTCCTGCTCGGCATCGTGGAGGGCCTGACGGAATTTCTGCCGGTCTCCTCCACCGCCCATCTGCTTATCTTCAGCGACCTGCTGGGCTTTCACTCGGCGGGGGATGTCTTCGAGATCGTCATCCAGTTCGGGGCGATCCTGTCCGTGGTGGTGGTGTACTGGCACAAGTTCCGGGACGTGACCGTGAGCCTGCCTTATTCCACCGATTCACAGCACTTCGTTCTGGCCATCGTCATCGCCTTTCTCCCGGCCGCCGTCGTGGGGGCGGCGCTGCACGGCTTCATCAAGGACGTGTTGTTCTCGCCCGCCGTCGCGCCTACCGTCATCGCCACCACGCTGATCACCGGCGGGATCCTGATCCTGGTGTTCGAGCGCATCGCACCGCCGCCACGCCACCTGGATGGTGACCGGCTGCCCCTGATCAAGGCACTGCAGATAGGTTTCTGCCAGGTGCTGGCGATCATTCCGGGAGTGTCCCGTTCGGGCGCCACCATCCTGGGAGCGGAACTTCTGGGCGTGGAGCGCAAGGCGGCGGCGGTATTTACCTTTTATCTTGCCGTGCCCACCATGCTGGGCGCCTCCGTGTTCGACGTGTATAAAAACTGGGAGGTGTTGACGGTTAGCGCGGGTAAGGAGATCGCCATCGGCTTCGTCGTGTCCTTCATCGTGGCCTACGGCGTGGTCAGGACCTTTGTCGCCTTCATCGGCCGCTACGGTCTCAGACCATTCGGCTGGTACCGCATCGCCGCCGGGCTGGCCATCCTTGCGGCGCTGTACCTGCCGCGCTAGCGTTATTTTTTTAACACCCGCCTGTTCCCCGTGCAGGATGCAGCGGCATTTTTCAACATTCTGCTATGTCTTCGGGGGCACGCCCTGGGTCAGCTGGGCGACGACGTTCATGGTGGCGACCATGGCCAGGCTTTCCAGGATCAGGCTAAGGGCGAATTGCTTATGCAGGGCCGGTGCATCCCCGGCCGCCCGCAGGTCGGGCAAGAAGTAATAACGATTCACGGCGCCGAACAGGATCAGCACCGCGACCAGGGCGAGTTTGACCAGGAGCAGGCGGCCGTAATCCGTGGTCCACAGGTCGGCGAGGGCCGGCAGGGCCCACCAGGCATTGCAGACGCCGGTGGCCAGGGTCAGCACCAGTGCGGCGCCCGCCAGGTTGGACAGGCGCTGTATCGATGCCGTCCCGAGTGTTCGGCGATTCCGCAGGCGGGGGAAGAGAACCAGCGCGCTGACCATGACGGCGCCCATCCACACCGCCGCGGCCGCCAGGTGCAGCCAGTCGTTGAACTCGCGCAGGGTGAAATCGCCCTGATCGGCGGGGTGGCCCGAGGCGCTGCGGGTGAAGGCGAGGGCGGCGATGAGAAACAGTGTAAACAGCAGCAGACCGCGATTGTTTTCCTGCGTGCGTCCCCAGCGCCACCAAGCCAGCCAGGCCGCGGCCAGGATCCCCAGGCGCCACTGCCAGACATGGCCGA
>JARRRO010000112.1:5791-9121 GCA_037380645.1 Gammaproteobacteria bacterium
CCCTGCCAGGGCATCCCGCTCATGACCACCGTTCGCGCCCAGAGCAGCCCCAGGGTGGTGATGCTGAGCAGGGCGAGTGAGAGGCCGAACAGCCGCCGATCCGCGGCGCCGCCACGCCGCTCTGCGGCGGGAAACAGCCACAGGGGACTGAGTAGGGCGCCTGTGGCTATCGCCACGCCGGCGATGTCCAGCCACACCAGCGCGATTGTCCAGGCATGGACCGACACGGGCTCAGGGCTCGACGCGGAAGGTGTAATCGCCCTTGGTGCGGTGGCCGTCGCGGGAGACCACCGACCAGAAGACGTGGTACTTGCCGGGGCCAAGCGGTTTCAGATCAGCCACCAGCAGGTGGTTGTTGTCGGCGACCACGTGCCCTTTGCCCGCGCACACCGAGTGATTGGACTCGTCGACCACCCGCAGCGTGGAGAACGGCGCCTCCAGCTCCGCGTCGAAAAGTATCTGGACCTTAGGCGGCGGCGCGGACAATTCGGCCCCGGCACCCGGAGTCTGATGCATGGGAAAGGCGTGCGCTCGTACCGGCCAGGGCTGCGCGGCGAGAACGATAAGGATGCCCATTAAAACCTGTTTCATCACGAATAACCTGTGGGTCTCAGTTCAGGATCGGTTTGCCCAGCGTTTTCGGGAAAATATCATCCAGGTAGAAATGGATCTGGAACAGGAATCCAACGTTGTTGCCGGTGCGCTGGTTGATGGGGACCTGGGCCTCGAAGGCCAGTTGTCCCCAGTGGCTGAACCAGATAAAACCCGGATTCACCGTGCCGGTGGTGTCGCCGCCGCAGCCCCTGTCCAGGCATGTCTCCAGAGGCACCTCCACGATAGGGATCATGCGGTTGAAGGGCGTGCCCAGGCCAACATCCTTCACAAAGGACTGCAGGTACTGCAGATTGTATTGAACGGTGAACCCCCATTGCAAATTCTTGGACACCGAGCCGCGGGTGGGGACGCCCACGCCGACGGCGCCGGTGATGGCCAAAGGATGCAGCATTTTCATCGAGTCCGGAAGGTTGCCCAGGCCATGGCCGAAAAAGAAAGTCGGTGACACCTGCGAAAAGGATTCGGCGCCGACGTGACTGCTGCCGGTGCCGCCCGCATCCACGTCCACGCCCAGGGACATCAGCGTCTCGGAGCTGTCATCGACGTCGAGCAGGTATTTCGCGCCGAACTCGAAATTGTCTAAACCGTTGGCCGAACTCCCCACGTCCGGATTGAGGTGCAGGTAGGCGCCGCCCACGGACAGGCCGAAACGGGAGGTAAGGCGCTTGGCGTATTCGAAGGAATAGGCGGTGGTGTCAGTCTTTATGCCGTCGTCGTTCGGTGCCCTGATGTGGTTCACCATGAGATCGCCTTCATCGGCGACGAAGGGATCGTCTATTGACAGTGTGGCGGGGAAAAAAC
The DNA here is from genome assembly GCA_037380645.1 of Gammaproteobacteria bacterium. Classification (GTDB taxonomy): domain Bacteria; phylum Pseudomonadota; class Gammaproteobacteria; order Eutrophobiales; family Eutrophobiaceae; genus JBBDSH01. The sequence continues at coordinate 7,208 of JARRRO010000112.1, forward strand.
GTTTGCCGGCGAAACCGTGGGCGCAGGCCGTTTGCGGCACCTGCGCCAGGAACACAATGACCGCGATTAAGCCGGGCATGTACCGTTCTGGCATCATGTACTCCAATTGTTCAGGCTGTGAAGGGTGGAAAGACGGGACTTAGATTTTACAATCAACGTAAAAGGATTGGAATGGGACAAATTGTCGCACCCGGATCAATGCACAGGGCCTAAATCAGTCTCGTTGCCGACGAGATATGTATGCGAGGGTGCTCGGAGTGAAAGAGGCGAGATTTATACTGCTGTTGTTTACGCCTGGTACAGGGTCCAGGCACCGATCAGGATAAAGCCCGCGCCCGCGATCCAGGACAGCTGTTTCTCATCGATGTAATGGGACAACGCGCCGCCGGCCAGGACCCCGATGGCCGAGGTCATGATCAGTGCCAGAGCGGCCGCCGCGAATACCAGCATCTTGCTGACATCTTTGTCGGATGCGAACAGCAAGGTGGCGATCTGGGTCTTGTCTCCGAGTTCGGCGAGGAAGACAGCGCCGAAAACCGTTGCAAACATTTTTATGTCCAATGTCCTGACCTCCGGGCGAGGATCTGTATCAGATAAGACCGATTATATAAGATAGAATGATACGAAGGCGGGGGCAGCAGCATTGCGTCGCGCCCTCCCAAGGACCTTGAGGAGCGTTCAACCCATGATTTCCCTGTCGGAGAAAATCAAGCTGGTGGAAGTGGGGCCGCGGGATGGCCTGCAGAACGAGGCACAGCCGGTGCCGCTTGAGGTCAAGGTGTCCCTCATTAATCGGCTGACTGAATGCGGCCTGCCGGTGATCGAGGCCGGCAGCTTTGTCTCGTCACGCCTGGTGCCGCAGATGGCCGACACCGCCGCGGTCATGGCTGCTATTCGTCGCCGGCCTGAAACCGCCTACCCGGTGCTGGTCCCCAACCTGCGCGGCCTCGACAACGCGATGGCGGCCGGCGCGGAAGAAGTCGCGGTGTTCGCGGCTGCCACCGAGGCTTTTTCCCACAGGAACATCAACTGTTCCATCGCGGAAAGCATGGAGCGATTCAGACCGGTGTGCGAGACGGCCCTGGGCAGCGGCATGCGGGTGCGGGGTTATGTCTCCTGCGCTTTGGGCTGCCCCTACCAGGGCGAGGTCGAACCGGACGATGTGGCGGCGGTAGCAGAACAGCTGCACCAACTTGGCTGTTACGAGATCTCCCTGGGCGACACCATCGGCGTGGGCACGCCGGGCCGGGCGCAGGCCATGGTCAGGGCCGTGGCCGCCCGGGTGCCGGTGGCGGACCTGGCCGTGCATTTCCACGACACCTACGGTCAGGCCCTGGCCAATATCTACGCCTGCCTGGAACTGGGGGTGGCCGTGGTGGACAGCGCCGTGGCCGGACTTGGCGGCTGCCCGTTTGCGAAGGGGGCGACGGGAAACGTAGCCACGGAAGATGTCCTGTACATGCTGGACGGCCTGGGCATAGAGACCGGCGTGGACATGGCCGGACTGCTGGAGGCGGGACGCTTTATCTGCGATGCCCTGGGCCGGCAGCCGGCGTCCAAAGCGGCCGTGGCCCTGGCGACCCGGAAAAGCAGTGAATCGTGAATGGTGAATCGTAAGTCATGAGGGTTCCGTCATGCCGGAAACCGCAGAGCGGTTATCCGGCATCCAGTCTTTTACTTGTCACTTATAACTTGTAACTTCCTTACTCCTCACTCCTCACACTTCTCTCAGGAATGCACTGTGTCAGTTGTGGCTGAGTCAGCGCTTTTTCGTACCAACCCCGGGTGCGGTTCACCACGCCCACCGCCAACAGCATGACCGGCACCTCGATCAGCACGCCCACCACAGTGGCCAGCGCCGCCCCGGATCCGAAGCCGAACAGGGCGATGGCCGTGGCCACCGCCAGTTCGAAA
>JARRRO010000113.1:0-11873 GCA_037380645.1 Gammaproteobacteria bacterium
GACTGGTCCGGACCGGTAGGCGTGGTCACTGCACTGCTGCAGGAGGGACAGTTCGATCCCGATGAGGCTGTGGCCTTCCTGTGCGGGCCGGAGGTGATGATGCGCTTTTCCATCACCGGCCTCACGGACATGGGCCTGTCCGTGGAGCGCATTTACGGATCCATGGAGCGCAACATGAAATGCGCCGTAGGCCTCTGCGGCCACTGCCAGTTTGGCCCGGTGTTTGTCTGCCGGGACGGCCCGGTGTTCCGCTTCGACCGGGTGCGCGATCTGTTCGGGCTGCGGGAGATTTGAGACATGGCAGGGCGCAGAAAACCAAAACTCGCCGTGTGGAAATTCGCCTCCTGCGACGGCTGCCAGCTGTCCCTGCTGGACCTGGAGGACGAGCTGCTGAAAGTGGCCGGGGCAGTGGACATCGCCTTTTTCCTGGAGGCGAGCCGCGCCCGGGGCAGGGGCTCGTATGATCTGTCCCTGGTGGAAGGATCCATCACCACTCCCCGCGACGCCCAGCGCATCCGCGACGTGCGCCGCCAGTCTAAGTTCCTGGTCTCCATCGGCGCCTGCGCCACCGCCGGCGGTATCCAGGCCCTGCGCAATTTCCGCAACGTCAAGGGGTTCATCTCACAGGTTTATGCCAGGCCGGATTACATCGACACCCTCGCCACCTCCACCCCCGTCGCCGAGCACGTGAAGGTGGACTTCGAGCTGCAGGGCTGTCCCATTAACAAGTACCAACTGCTGGAGGTGATGTCGGCGTATCTCGCCGGGCGGCGCCCTGCCATCGCCAGCGAGTCGGTGTGCATGGAATGCAAGCGCGCCGGCAACGTCTGCGTCCTGGTGACTCACGGCACTCCCTGCCTGGGGCCGGTGACCCATGCCGGCTGTGGCGCCCTGTGCCCGTCCTACGACCGGGGTTGTTACGGCTGTTACGGTCCCAAGGAAACGCCCAACACCGCCTCCCTGAGCGGACGGCTGCGGGACCTGGGCATGCAGCCCCGCGCCATCCAGCACGTCTACCGCACCTTCAACACCTACGCCAAACCCTTCCGCAAGGAGAGCAAACGCCATGGCCCGTAAGACCATCAAGGTGGATCAGCTGGCGCGGGTGGAGGGCGAGGGCGCCCTTCGGATCACCCTGCGCGACGGCCGGGTGCACGCCGCCGAACTCAATATCTTCGAGCCGCCGCGCTTTTTCGAGGCCCTGCTGCGGGGGCGCGACTTCACCGAGGCCCCGGACATCACCGCCCGCATCTGCGGCATCTGCCCGGTGGCCTACCAGATGAGCGCCGTGCACGCCATGGAGGACGCCCTGGGCGTCGCTGTGCCCGAGCCCCTCCGCCTGCTGCGGCGGCTGCTGTACTGCGGCGAGTGGATAGAGAGCCACGGCCTGCACATCTATATGCTGCACGCGCCGGACTTTCTGGGTTATGCCAGCGCCATGGACATGGCGAAGGATCACGGGGAGGCGGTGCGACGCGGTCTGGCCCTGAAGAAGGCCGGCAACGCCATCATCACCCTTCTGGGCGGACGCGAGGTGCATCCTGTCAACGTCCGGGTCGGCGGTTTCTACAAGACGCCGCGCAAGGGCGACCTGGCGCCCCTGCTGGAGGAGCTGCAGCGGGCCCGGGACCTGGCCCGCGAGACCGTGGCCTGGGTGGGCGGCTTCGACTTTCCCGACTATGAATTCGTCGCCCTGCGTCCCGAAAACGAATACCCCTTCTGTGAAGGGCGCATCGCCTCCAACCGGGGCCTGGACATCGCGGCGCGGGACTACGACGCCCATTTCGAGGAGACCCACATCGCCCGCTCCACCGCCCTGCGCTCCCGCCTCAAGCAGCGGGGTTCCTACCGGTGCGGCCCCCTGGCGCGCTACAGCCTGAATTACGAGCGACTCACACCCCTGGCCCGGGATGCAGCGAAAGACGCCGGGCTGGGTCCCCAGTGCCGCAACCCTTACCGCAGCATCGTGGTGCGCGCCGTGGAGGTGCTGCAGGCCTGTGACGAGGCCGTCTCCATCATGGATAACTATCAGCCGCCCCAGACGCCGGCCGTGGACGTGTCACCCGCCACCGGCGTCGGCTACGGCGCCACCGAGGCCCCGCGCGGGCTGCTTTATCACCGCTACCGCCTGCATGCCGACGGCAGCATCGCCGAAGCCAAGATCGTGCCGCCCACCTCCCAGAACCAGGCCAGCATCGAAGAGGATCTTGCGGCGTTTATCCCGGCCTGGCTGGATCTGCCCGAAGCGGATCTGCAGTGGCGCTGCGAGCAGACGGTGCGCAACTACGACCCGTGCATCTCCTGCGCCGCGCATTTTCTGCGCCTGGACTGGGACCGGGAGCCATGACCGGCGCGCGCTGGGTCATCGGCGTGGGCAACCCGGTTCGCGGCGACGATGCCCTGGGCCGGGTGGTGGCCGACCGCCTGCGCGGCAGGGTCGATCACGGTTTTAAGGTTCTGGAGCAGGACGGCGAGATGACCGCCCTGCTGGCGCGGCTGACGGATGCCGACGCCGTTATCCTCATCGACGCCGCGGCCGCGGGCGCCGCCCCGGGCACCATTCACCGCTTTGACGCCGGGGACGGACCCCTGCCGCCTTTGCTGTCCGCCCTCTCCACCCACGGTTTCGGGCCGCTGGAGGCGGTGGAACTGGCCCGGGCCATGGGCAGCCTGCCGCCCGCCTGCATAATCTACGCCGTGGAAGGCGCCGATTTCGGGAACGGCCGCCCGCTCTCCCCCGCCGTCGCCGCCGCGGCGGAAGAGGTCACCCAACGGATCCTGGCGGAACTGGACCGCTGGAAAACCCCGGGAGGAAGCGTATGCACGAGGCATCCCTGATACGGGGCCTGATAAACCAGTTGTCCGCCATCGCCGAGGCGGAGAACGCCGTGCGCATCGCCGCCGTCCAGGTGCGGCTGGGCGCGCTGAGTCACTTCACCCGCGAGCATTTCGCCGAGCATTTCCATGACGCCGCACGGGGCTCCCCCGCCGAGGGCGCCGATCTGAGGATCACCGTCTCCGAAGACACCTCCGACCCCAACGCCCAGCACGTGCTCCTGGAAGGCGTGGAAGTGGAGACCCGGGAGCCATGACCGGCCCGCTGCCCAGGCACCCGTCAACCGCCGCCATCCCCGGCCGCCGGCGCTGCCGGCTGGAGATCGCCGGCACGGTGCAGGGTGTGGGCTTCAGGCCTTTCCTGTGGCGCCGGGCACAGGCGCTGGGACTCGCCGGCTTCGCCATGAACGATGGCGATGGCGTGGTGACAGAAGTGGAGGGGGCACCGGCGCAGATCGCCGCCTTCATCCGGGAACTGGGCCGGGTGGCGCCGGCCAACGCGGTGATCCGGGACCTGGCTGTTCGCGCCGTCCCCATCCGCGGGGACAGCGCCTTCACAATCCGGGAAAGCGCCGGCGCGGACGCACCCACCACTTCGGTGCCGCCGGATCTGGCACCTGCCCCGCCTGCCTGGCGGAGATCTTCGACCGCGCTGACCGCCGCTATCGCTATCCCTTTACCAACTGCACGGACTGCGGTCCGCGCTACAGCATCATCGAAGCCCTGCCCTACGACCGGGTCCGTACCGCCATGAGACGCTTCACCATGTGCCCGACCTGCGCCGCGGAATATGCCGACCCCGCCAACCGCCGCTTCCACGCCGAACCCAATGCCTGCCCGGACTGCGGGCCGCAGCTGGCGCTTTGGGACACCGGCGGCCGGCGGCCGGCCGCCCGCCACGAGGCCCTGCTGGCGGCGGCCGACCGCCTGCGCCGCGGCGGCATCATCGCCGTCAAGGGCCTGGGCGGGTTTCAGCTGCTGGCGGATGCCCGTGACTCCGCCGCCGTGGCCCGTCTCAGGGTCCGCAAGCGCCGGGGCGAAAAGCCCTTCGCCGTGATGTTTCCCTCCCTGGCCGCCGTGCGGTCAGCCTGCGATGTTTCGCCGGAGGAAGAAATGCTCCTGGCCGGGCGGGAGCGCCCTATCGTCCTGCTGCGCCGCCGCGGGGCGGACGTAGTGGCCGCGGCGGTGGCCCCTCACAATCCCTGCCTGGGCGTCATGCTCCCCTATACGCCGCTGCACCATCTCCTCATGGCGGAACTGGCATTCCCCGTGGTGGCCACCAGTGGCAACCTCTCCGAGGAGCCCATCGCCGTGGACGAGCACGAGGCCCTGGCCCGCCTCGGCGGCGTCGCCGATTGTTTCCTGGGGCATGACCGGCCCATTCTCAGGCCGGTAGATGATTCCGTGGCGCGCATCCTGGGCGGACGGCCCCAGGTGCTGCGCCGGGCGCGCGGCTACGCCCCGGCCGCCGTGGCTTGCGCGACTGCCCACCCCGGCATTCTGGCCGCGGGCGGCCACCTGAAGGCCACACTGGCCCTGACCCGCAGGGAGGGGACGGTGCTGAGCCAGCACATCGGTGATCTGGACGGCCCCCTGGCCCGCGACGCCCACGCCGGCGCCGGCGCGGACCTGCTGCGGCTGTACGGTGTCCGGCCCCGCGTCCTCGCCTGCGACCTGCACCCGGACTACCACAGCACGCGCTGGGCGGAGGAACTCGCCGCGGACAACCACCTGACGCTGGTGCGGGTCCAGCATCACCTGGCCCACGTGGCCGCCGCCATGGCCGAACACGGAATCAGCCCGCCGGTCCTGGGCATCGCCTGGGACGGGACGGGCTACGGCACCGACGGCACGGTCTGGGGCGGCGAGTTCCTGCTGGTGACGGACGAGAAGTGGCGCAGGGTCGGCCATCTCCGCCCCTTCCGCCTCCCGGGCGGGGCAGCGGCAGTGCGGGAACCGCGCCGCGCCGCCCTGGGCCTGTTATTCGAGCTGTGCGGGGAAGCGGTCCTGGACATGGAACGCCTGCCCCCGGTGGCCACTTTTCCCCGGCCCGAGCGGCGCACGCTGCTTAAGCTGCTGGCTCAAGATATGAATACGCCCATCACCAGCAGCGCCGGTCGCCTGTTCGACGGTGTCTCGGCCCTGCTCGGTCTGTGCCAGGTCGCCGGCTATGAAGGCCAGGCGGCATGCCGGCTGGAATGGTGCGCGGACGGCGCCGCAGCGCCAGGGCGCGGTTATGTATTTCCCGTCACCGTGAACGGGGAGGCGGGGCAAGTCGTGGACTGGGGGCCAGCGCTGCGGCGGATCCTCGCCGACCTGGCCGCCGGCGTAACGGCGACCGAGATCGCGGCGGCCTTCCACACTGGCCTGGCCGACGCCATGGCCGTGGCGGCAGCCGGGGTGGGCGTTAAGACCGTGGTACTCACCGGCGGCTGTTTCCAGAACGCGCTCCTTACCAGGATGGCCGCGGCCGCCCTGGAAGCGGCCGGCCACCGGGTGTACTGGCATGAACGGGTGCCGCCGGGGGACGGCGGCCTGGCACTGGGGCAGGCCGCGTGGGCCGACCGGCTGCTGGCCAATGGGGAACTGCCATGTGCCTAGCGATCCCCGGTGCAGTGCTGTCCATCGGCAGCGCGGTCGGTCCCCTGCGCGCCGGACGGGTGGACTTCGGCGGTGTGATCAGGGAAATCAACCTGGCCTACACCCCCGAGGCCCGGGTGGGCGACTATGTTCTGGTGCACGTGGGTTTCGCCATCAGCGTCATCGACGAGTCCGAGGCACGGCGCATCTTCGCCCTGCTGCGGGAACTGGGCGAGGCACAAGCGGCCGACGGAGAGGAGCCGTGAAGTTCCGGGAGGAATACCGCGACGCTCCCGCCGCGCGGCGGCTGGCCGCGGCCATAGGCGCAACGGCCACCCGTGACTGGACCCTCATGGAGGTCTGCGGCGGCCAGACCCACGCCATCATGCGCTACGGCATAGACCGGCTCCTGCCCGGCAGCATCACCCTGATCCACGGCCCGGGTTGTCCGGTGTGCGTCACCCCGATGGAATACATCGACAAGGCCACGGAGATCGCCGAGAGGCCGGAGGTGATCTTCTGCTCCTTCGGCGACATGCTGCGCGTGCCCGGCACCGGCGGCGACCTGTTCGGCGCCAAGTCGCGGGGAGCGGACGTGCGCATCGTCTATTCGCCCCTGGACGCCCTGGCCCTGGCCCGCGCCAACCGGGACCGGCAGGTGGTGTTCTTCGCCGTGGGCTTCGAGACCACGGCCCCGGCCAACGGCATGGCCGTATACCAGGCCGCGTGCGAGGGCCTGGGCAACTTCTCCGTCCTGGTCTCCCACGTCCTGGTGCCGCCGGCGATGGCGGCCATCCTGGCCTCCGGCGCCGGCCGGGTGCACGGTTTCCTGGCAGCGGGCCACGTCTGCACCGTCATGGGCTGGGAGGAATACATCCCCCTGGCGGATAAATACGGCGTGCCCATCGTGGTCACCGGCTTCGAGCCCCTGGACATCCTGGAGGGCGTGTATCTGTGCCTGAAGCAACTGGAGGCGGGCCGGGCCCAGGTGGAGAACCAGTACCGCCGCGCCGTGCGCCGCCGGGGCAACCTCCCCGCCCGGGCCGTCATGGAAGAGGTATTCACGGTGATCCCGCGGCGCTGGCGCGGCCTGGGCGAGATCCCCCAAAGCGGGCTGGGCCTCGCCCCGGCCTACGCCGGCTTTGACGCCGAGCGGCGTTTCGGCCCGGCCGTGCCCGGGTTGGAGCACGCCGGCGAGTGCATCAGCGGCGCCGTCCTGTGCGGCGACAGCAAGCCCCCCGACTGTCCGGCCTTCGCCACCCGCTGCACTCCCGAACATCCCCTGGGCGCCACCATGGTCTCCAGTGAGGGGGCCTGCGCCGCCTATTACCGTTATCGCGGCACCGCTGACATGGAGGCCTGAGCCGTGACCGACGCGCCCTACTGCCCCCTCCCCGACGGCCCAACCGGGACCGTGCAGCTGGCCCACGGCGGGGGCGGCCGGGCCATGCAGCGCCTTATCGACCAGGTCTTCCGCAGCGCCTTCGCCAATCCCTGGCTGGCGACCGAGCACGACGGCGCCGTGTTCGAGTTGCCGGGACGCTGCGCCCTGACCACGGATACCTACGTGGTCCGGCCGCTGGTCTTTCCCGGCGGCGACATCGGCCGCCTGGCGGTGAACGGCACTGTCAACGACCTGGCCATGTGCGGCGCCCGGCCGCGCTACCTGAGCGCCGGCTTTGTCCTGGAGGAAGGCCTGGCCCTGGATGTGCTGACCCGCATCGTCGCCTCCATGGCCGAGGCCGCGGCTGCGGCTGATATCCACATCGTGACCGGCGACGTCAAGGTGGTGGACCGGGGTCTGGCGGACGGCATGTATATCAACACCGCCGGCGTGGGCGATGTGGCCGCGCCGGGAATGATCGCGCCGCGCTCGATCAGGCCCGGCGACGCGGTCATCGTCAGCGGCGACATCGGCCGCCACGGCATCGCGGTGCTGGCCGCGCGCGGGGAACTGGGACTTTGACCCGCGGCGGACTGGCCAGCGCCCTGGTGGAAGTGGCGGAGACGGCCGGCCTGGGGATGCGGGCCAGCGAGTCAGAACTTCCAATGCGCGATGACGTGCGCTCGGCCTGCGAGCTGCTGGGCCTGGATCCCCTGTACGTGGCCAACGAAGGCCGCTTCGCCGCGTTTGTGGACAGGAAGCATGCGGACCAGGCGGTGGCGGTGCTGCGCCGGTTCGAGGTCTGTGCGGAAGCGGCCGTCATCGGAGAAGTGGCGGCGGGGCCGGCGGGACGGGTCACCCTGCAGGGCCCCCTGGGGGCCGCCCGGGTGGTCGACATGCTCAGCGGGGAACAGCTCCCGCGCATCTGCTAGGAGACGCGCCGTGCCGGAACTTCCCGATGTTGAGACCTTCAGGCGATACGCCAAAAGCAAGGCGCTGCATCAGCGCATCGAGCGCATCCACATGGAAAGTCCGAAGCTCCTGAAGGGGACATCCACCCAGGGACTGGGGCGAGCGCTCAAGGGCAGGACGTTTGAGTCCACACGCCGTCACGGCAAGTACCTGCTGCTTGCCCTGGACAGCGGCGGCTGGCTGGTGCTGCACTTCGGCATGTCCGGGGAGCTCAGGTACTTTAAGGAACGGCGTGACACCCCCGCCTATACCCGGCTGTTAATCAGTTTCGAGAACGGCCATCACCTAGCCTACGTTGCGCCGCGCAAACTGGGACGCATCTCCCTCGCGGACACACCCCAGGCATTGATCGATGAGCAGGAGCTGGGGCCGGATGCCCTGGGTCTCACCGATAGTCAGTTTCTCGAGCTGGCCGCCGCGCATCGCGGTGGCGCCAAACCCTGGCTCATGGATCAACAGACCATGGCGGGCATTGGTAATATCTATTCCGATGAAATATTGTTCCAGGCGGGTATCCATCCGGGTACCGTGGTCAGCAAGATGGATAATGCGGATTTGCGTCGGTTGTTTAAAGCAATGCGTTCCGTTCTGCGGGATGCGATTGCCGTACGCGCGGACCCGGAACGGATGCCCGCCGGCTTCCTGCTGCCCCATCGCCGGCAGGGCGGCCTTTGTCCGAAATGCGGCTCCGCCCTGGCCAAGGCCCGTTCCGGCGGACGCACGGCGTGGTACTGCCCGACCTGCCAGAAACGGCGAGGGCACTGACGATTCCGGACACATTCATTAACTGGCTGATCAATCAGAAGGCACGCAGATGAATTTTGAGTTCATGAACAAAACGGTGTTGGGAAACAGCTTGCTGCAATGGCTGATCGCCGTGGGCGCGCTGGTGGCCACAGTCATTCTGCTGCGCATTATTCAGCGGCTGGCGCAGCGTCGCATGGGGGCGCATGCCGACGGGCACCTGGCGCACTGGGCGCAAATCGTCACTGAAATCATCAGGCACACAAAGTTCCTGTTCCTGCTTGTGGTGGGGGTTTTCGTTGCAACGTTCTTTATCAAACTGCCCGAACGCACCCAGAACGTTGTTTCAGACCTGCTCATAATCGGCCTGCTGATCCAGGCCGGGATCTGGGGTGGCGTCGTCATTGTCTCCGTCCTGGATTCCTATCAACGACGCGCCATGGAGGAAAACCCCGCGTCCGTTACCACCATCAACATCATCGGTATCATCAGCAAGGTAGCCCTGTGGGCTGCGGTGTTGCTGCTGGCGCTGGACAATCTTGGCTTTAACATCACCACACTGGTCGCCGGGCTGGGCATAGGCGGCGTTGCCATCGCCCTCGCGGTTCAGAACGTCCTCGGCGATCTTTTCGCTTCCCTGGCCATAACCCTGGACAAGCCGTTTGTTATCGGGGACTTCCTCATCCTCGGCGAACACCTGGGCAGCGTCGAACACGTGGGGCTTAAAACCACCCGGCTCCGGAGCCTGTCCGGCGAACAACTGGTTTTTTCCAATTCCGATCTTCTTAACAGCCGGATCCGCAATTACGGCCGGATGTTCGAGCGGCGCGTGGTGTTCACCCTGGGGGTGACCTATGAAACCCCGAGGGAAAAACTGAAGCGCATCCCCGGGATAATCCGTGAGGCGATCGAGGCACAGGAGAATACCCGCTTTGATCGCTCGCACTTCAGCGCGTACGGGGATTTCGCACTGATGTTCGAATCCGTGTATTACGTGTTGAAGCCGGACTACAACGTCTATATGGATGTACAGCAGGCCATCTATTTTGCCATCCATGAGCGCTTTGAACAGGAAGACATAAGCTTCGCCTATCCGACGCGGAGACTGTACATTACGACAATCGCGCCGGAACCATCCGCTTAAGGAGATGCAGCAGGTTCGGCCGCGCCCGTGAGCAGGGCCACAGGGAAATGCGCCAGCATGGCGGCGAGGGGGATGCCGGTCCGGTCCCCGAAGCGCTGAACGGGCAGGGACTGCCCGTCCAGCTCGTTGCGATACCGCCGCTGCGGCAACGAGTCCGGGATCTCCAGCCAGGTGTCCGACCACACCGGTCCCAGGGGCTGCCTGTCGGGACAGAAACCGCGGATCAGGCGCGGCACTACGGTGAGGACGGCGGTCCCTTCCACGCTGCGGGCAAAGGCACAAACATGATCCGCCCGCTCTCCGTTGACGGCCAGGGGGATGTAGTCACCGGACTGGAACTGCGTTCTGTACCGGCGGCGCAGATTCAGCGCCCTTAAGGTCAGATAAAGCTTGCTCCTGCCGTCGGCCATGTCATCCAGCAGCACCCGCACGGCCGGAGCCAGCTCTGCCGCCGGCAGGTCTTCAAGCGCCGCCAGGTCCCCGAGCAGTATCCTGCGCCGTTCGTAGTCCACCTGCCGCCGATTGTCCGGATCGGTGAGGCTGAATTCGAACAGTTCGTTGCCCTGATAGACATCGGGCATGCCGGGGGCGGTAAACTTGAGCAGGCACTGGGCCAGGCTGTTGTACAGACCGAAGGGAGCAACGGATTCGGCAAAGGGGACGAAGTCGTCGAGAAAGGGATTGTTGACCGACGAACTCAGCACGGCCGCGGTAAAATCCAGCAAGGCCTGTTCGTATTCTTCATTGGTGTAGGACCATGAGGTCAGCAGCTTCGCCTCCCTGGCGGCCTTGAGCATGTATTCCCCGATCCGGCGCCGGTACTCCTCCAGGCCCTGTTCATCGGGGGCGCGCAACGGCCAGGACCCCAGCAGGGTCTGATAGAGCAGGTACTCGTCGTTACGGCTGGGGGCAGGGCGTTTGTCTATGTAGCGTTTGTGCCGCCGGTTGATGAAGCGCCAGCGCCTGAGGCGGGTCTGGAACTCGTGGGGGATCTCGGAAAGAACGTTGATGCGGGCGCGCACGTCCTCGCTGCGCTTGCTGTCATGGGTGCTGGTGGCGAGCATGGCGTGAGGCCAGTTTTTCAGGCGTTCCTGGTTCAGGTAATGGAAGGCGTTGACCGAAACGCTGAAACGACGCGGGTCGCTTCCCACCTCATTCAGGGAGACCAGGCGGTGGTAGCGATACAGGGCGGTGTCTTCCAGGCCCTTGGCCATCACCGGCGAGGTGTACTGCTGGAAGTGCATGACGAAGTCCAGAACCGATTTCGGATAGCCGCTGGCGATATCCTTGACGATGTCCAGCGACAAGACGGATTCCAGGAAGTCGAAGACGCCCGTTTCGATCACGGCGCTGCGGCGCTTGGCCTGGACGATGGCCCAGTTGATATATTTCCGATCTTCCGGGTGAACCGGGGTTGCGGAGACGTAGGTCCGGTATACCGGGAAGCAGGCGACGACCTCTATCAGGGCGTTGCGCAGGCTGTTCAGGGTGAAATCCCGGGTGACGGGATTAAGTTCGGAGATGCGATTGAGCTGATTGGCGAGGACGTTGAGCTCCCCCGCCATCTCCACCGTGACGATCCTTCTTTTGGCCGCATAAAGCTCCTCGTCGAAATCGGATTTGTGGCCGAGGAAACGGTGATAGGCCAGGTTGAGGGCCCGCTCCCCCGCCGGGTCGGTGAACAGGCCGTTGACCAGATTGGCGAAATCATGGCCGGTGGTCCCGTGCACGGGCCAGTCCTCCCTGAGGCGTTCATGCGCGGCGAGGATCTTTTCGGCAATGATATAGACGGGACGCCCGCCGCGGGCGCGGCGGTGCAGTTTTTCCAGGTAGCCCCGGGGATCGTAAAGGCCGTCGACGTGATCGATGCGCAGGCCGTCTATTCCTCCATCCTCCATGAGCCCGAAGACAAACCGATGGGTAGCCTCGAAGACCCGGTCATTTTCCATGCGCAGGCCGGCCAGTTCATTAATGTCGAAGAAGCGGCGGTAATTGATCTCGTCAGAGGCGGTTTTCCAGAATGCGAGGCGGTAGGCCTGCAGTTCCAGGATGGCATGCAGCTGCGTGAACGACGCCGGCCTGCCCTGAACGCCGTTCATTACCTCCAGGTTCTCGATGAGGAACCGGTTTATGCGGGGACATTCCCGGCACAGCCGGGCCAGTCGGGCCTTGTGCTCCTCCTTGTCACGCCGGCGCGCCCGGCGCTGCTTTTCC
>JARRRO010000114.1:0-7799 GCA_037380645.1 Gammaproteobacteria bacterium
CATTGCTCTACCGGACCGGGAGGGACCACGTCGGTATGACCCAGGAAAGTCAGCACCGGGTCTCCCTGACCGTGGCACAGCCACAGGTTGTCCACTTCCCCGAAGCGCAGCGGCGTCGCCTGGCAGCCGGACGCCCGCAGCCGCCCGGCCAGGAGTTCCTGGCAGCCGGCGTCTTCGGGCGTGACCGAGGCGCGGCGGATCAGTTCACAGGCGAGTTCGGCAGTCATGGCGGTAGTGCGGGTCGTGCAGTTGCGGGCATCTTACCCAAATCGGGGAGACTCGGTTAAACTTGTAGTGCGGCCGGCTGCCCGGGCGCCAGCGTGCCACCCGGGGCAGTACGGTAAATGTACAACTAATGCTCATCGGCATGAACAATTACCATCACGACGCACCGCCGACGTTCCCCGCCGTTCCCCGCCGGTCATGAACATACTGCTGGTGGAGGATGAATTTGATGTGGCCAGAAGCGTGTGTGAATATCTGGAAAATCACGGCCACACCGTCGAGTGGGCGCCGGACGGCCTGATCGGCCTGGAGTCGGTCACCAGGCAGGAATCCGACGTCATCGTTATCGACATTTCCCTGCCCCGGCTTTCGGGCATCGCCCTGTGCCGGCGCATCCGCGACCTGGGATTCAGCAGGACCCCGGTGCTGATGCTGACCGCCAGGGACGATCTTTCCAGCAAGCTGGAGGCGTTCGAGGCGGGCGCGGATGATTACGTGGTGAAACCGTTCGCCCTGGAGGAACTTCTGGTCAGGATGCAGGCTCTGGTGAGAAGGGCCGGCAGCCACCACGCACACACCCGCCTGCAGGTGGCGGATCTGGAGTACGATCTGGCGACGCAGAAGGTGACTCGTTCGGGTGACGATCTGTCCCTGCCTCTGATGGGCAGGAGGATCCTGGAGCTGCTGATGCGGAATCAGCACCGTGTCGTCACCAGGCAGGAAATCGAAAGCACCATCTGGAACAGGGATCTGCCGCAAAGCGACGTCCTGCGCATCCACATTCACTCCCTGCGGGAAATTATCGACAGGCCGTACCCGGTCAAGCTCCTGGAAACGATCCGCGGCGTCGGCTACCGGCTGCACGATCCCGATGAAGCTGACTAACAGTCTGCGCTACAGGCTGGTGGCGGGCATCATGGGCCTGGTCCTGGTGGTCTGCCTGATCTTCACCCTGGGGCTGAATTTTTCATTCGAGGGCGCGGAACAGCGTCTCTTCGATGATCACATCAAGAAGGACGTCGACAGCTTCATGGAGATGTATGTACGGGATCCCGGCATTATCGATCTGCCCAGGGAAAACTTCCGGGTCTTCGTGTTTGATAAGAATGGCAAAACCCAGCTGCCGCCATACCTGAGGGGACTGTCTCCCGGGGACAACGAAGTCAAGGTCGCGGGGCATACCTAT
Organism: Gammaproteobacteria bacterium; assembly: GCA_037380645.1. Lineage (GTDB taxonomy): Bacteria > Pseudomonadota > Gammaproteobacteria > Eutrophobiales > Eutrophobiaceae > JBBDSH01. The sequence continues at coordinate 1,412 of JARRRO010000114.1, forward strand.
CACGTCATTACCAGGCAAAAGGCGGACAGGACGTTGTATTTCCTGTTCGATGACAGTTCTTTTGAAAAATTCGAGAATTTCATGCTCGCTTCCGTGCTGGTCATCGCACTGACGCTGTGCCTGACCGCGGCTCTGCTGGGGTTGTCCATAGCGAAACTGATCATAGGTCCGGTGACGAGCCTGGCCAGGCGCGTCGGGGGACTGGAGGAGCCGGACGCGGCCGAGCCGGTGGACAAGCTGAAAACCTTCGACGAAATCGAGGTTCTGGAAAACGCCTTCGATTCCTACCGCAAAAGAATCGCGAAGTTCCTCAAGCGCGAGCAGGAATTCTCTTCCGACGCCAGTCACGAGCTGCGCACCCCGCTGATGGCAATCCGCAGCGCGGCGGAAAACATCAGCCTTGAGCAGCCAGCTGACCCGCGCCTGCAGGAACTCGCTTCCCGCATCATCAGGTCATGCGACCAGATGTCCGCCGTGACCGAGGCCCTGCTCCTGCTGGCGCGGGAATCCGACATACCTCCGGAGAAGCTGGAGGTGATCGACGTCGGAGATTATCTGAAGGAACAGATTGATCTGCTGAAACCCATTCTGAATGCACGAAAGATTTCCGTTGAGGTCGACGAGAAACGCGGCTTGAGCCTGCGCGCCTATCGGGTTGGGCTGCACATCGTCATCGGTAATATTCTCAAGAACGCCGTACTCCATTCCCAATCCGACGTCATCCGGATAAGCCTTTCCGATCACGGGCTGGAAGTGGAGGATTTCGGCTGCGGCATACCGGAGGATGAGCTGGACGCGCTGTTCGATCGCGATACCGGCGGCAAAATCTGGCAGGATGAAAAAACCGGCATCGGCCTGTCCCTGGTAAAGCGGTTCTGCGATGAATTCGACTGGCGGCTGGAGCTGGTTTCCATGCCCAGTCACGGGACCCGGGTCAGGGTGGATTTCGGGAGCGCTGCATCCCGTCCGGAAAGACGCATGCAGGCGATCTGAGACGCCGCTGTTTTTGCAATAATCGAATAATTTGCTAACATCTGAAACCGGTCAACAACCTATTCCGGCCGCCATGCCCAAGACCGATGACTCCAAATCCGGTGCGGACGTAACACCGCTCCACGACAGCCGCCGCGAGCCCGGGCCGGATGAGCTGTACCGTGACGAGCGCTCGCCCCACGATTTCAATTTCGGGGCCGACACCGTCAAGGTCTTCGATGACATGGTGCAGCGTTCCGTCCCCTTTTATGCGGAGATCCAGCGCATGACCGGCGAACTGGCCGCCGACTTCGCCGTTCCCGGGAGTCGTCTATACGACATCGGCTGCTCCACCGGCACAACCCTCCTGTCCCTGCACCCGCTTATCGACAATTCCGTCGAATTCGTCGGTATCGACAATTCCGACGACATGCTGGCCAAGGCCCGGGTAAAACAGGAGCAGGTCCGTGCTGACAGGAAAGTGGAGCTGCTCAATATGGATCTCAACCGGGGCATCGTCATGGAAAATGCGTCGGTGGTTGTCATGTTGCTTACCATGCAGTTCGTCAGACCGCTGTACCGGGAGGACATACTGCGCCGCATTTACCAGTCCCTGCACGAGAACAGCTGCCTGCTGATGGTGGAGAAGGTGACCGGGCCTTACTCCACGCTGAATCGCCTCTTTATCGAGCACTACTATGACTTCAAGCGGCGCAGCGGCTATACCAATCTGGAGATTTCCCAGAAGCGGGACGCCCTGGAAAACATCCTCATCCCCTATCATGTCCAGGAAAACCGCGAGCTGCTGCACAAGGTGGGCTTCACCCAGTTTGAGGAATTTTTCCGCTGGTACAATTTCTGCGGCATGATCGCCGTGAAATAAGTCCGCTTCCGTCACGGGAGCGTTCACCGACCGAAATGTCCATGGCAAGAAACCTGTTTATCCGGTACGGGAACTTCCTGTTCCACTCCCGTAATTTGCTGTTTCCCGTCGTGCTTGCCCTGCTGGTGTTCCTCACCCGACCGGTGCCGACTGTATCCACGGCCGCCGCCGGACTGCTGCTGGTGCTGCTGGGAGAGGCGGTCAGGGCCTCGGTCATCGGTCTGGTTTATATCAAGCGGGGCGGGGTCAACAAGCGCATATACGCCGATCAGCTGGTTACGACGGGGATGTTCAGCCACTGCCGCAATCCCCTCTACGTCGGCAATCTCGTTATCCTCAGCGGGTTTCTGGTCACCCACAACAACCCCTGGGTCTATTTTTTAGGCGGCGCCTTCTTCCTGTTGTCCTACGCCGCCATTGTCATGGCCGAGGAGGAATTCCTCGGCAACAAGTTCGGGGAGGAATACCGGGATTACTGTCGGCGGGTGCCGCGCTGGGGGTTCACCTTCCGCAATATGCGCCAGACCTTCCGGGCCAATCGTTTCAGCTGGGTGCGGGTCATTAACAAGGATTACAGCACCATCATGACCTGGCTGGTGGTTCTGCTTGTCATCAACACCCACAACCGGGTGTATCCCATGCAGCCGGCGGACACCGGCGTCATCATTCAGGGGGCCGTGGCCGCCGCACTGGTGGTCGCCGCCGGCGCAGGCGTCAGGATCCTGAAAAAGCGCGGCTTCCTGCGCGAGGAGCCCGCGGCAACGGAAAACTGATATTAGCCACAGAGGACAAAGGGTGGTGAGGAGTGAGGGGTTAGGAATGAGGAGCTTGTTTCGCAGTCATTCTGGCGTGCGCCAGCATGACGATGTATTTTTACACACTCTGTGATCTCTGTGGCTAAATTGAAAGTGTTGATACAAACGGATGTTGACGGCGCGAAGGTGGAGTTATACTTTTCCGCGCCCCGACCTACAGGTTCCTTACGGCGACTACTTCCCGCGCCGGAGTGCGATCGCCGTTGCAGCTGATCATACGGGGGGCCTTGATATAGTTCAGGCGGTAGCCGTGCTTCTTGTACAACTGCACGATGCGGTCCGTGGCCTGATTGGAGATGATTACGGGGCAGGACAGCTCCGCCAGCCATTCCACCAGGCGCACCTGGTCCCCCCAGCCGAAGCCGCCGCTGGCGTAGGCCCTGAATTCCACGTCGAAGGGCGGATCCGCGTAGATGACGTCGCCGTCCCGGAGATTCAGATCCGAGAAATCGCCGCAGCGAAACTCCCAGCCCTTCAGGAGAGACCGGTATTCCGAGAAATCCCTGCGATAGGAGATGGTCTTGTGCACCCCGAAAGGGACATTGAAAAGCCCGCTGTTGTTGAACCTGACCAGTCCGTTGTAACCGGTGCGGTTGAGATAATAGAAAAGCTCGGCGCCTTCCCGGCTACGGTGCCGGTTCTCCTCGATCAGCCGGTTGAACGCGTCCCGGTGGCGGTAGTAGCACGCGCGCTCGTTGGACATGGTCAGGCGTATGGACAGGCCTTTCTTAATCCAACTGTAGAAGTTGATGACGTGCGGGTTGAGGTCATTCAACAGCGCCTGTTCCGGCGCCAGGCCCAGGGACACCGACAGGCCGCCGGCGAAGGGCTCGACGAAACGGGTGCAGGAAACGCCCCCCAGCAGGCGCCTGAGTTTCGGCAGCAGAAAACGTTTGCCTCCCGGGTATTTGATCGGTGGCCGCAGCGGCGCCTCGCGTCCCGCCTCCCGTGCCGCCGCGGATTCTGTGGCCGTGTCCGCGGCGGATGTGGAAGTGGCCGTGTCCATGGGGGAGGTGCAGCCGCGGCGGCTACCGTTCTTCCGGCGTCTTGGCCCGGATGCTCAGGGCGTGGATCTCGGCGGGCATGAGGTCGTTCACCGCCGCGTACACCATGCGGTGGCGTTCCAGCAGACCGCGGCCCCTGAAGCTGGCGGAGACGATGGCTACGGAAAAGTGGCCGCCGCCGGCGGCCGCTCCCGCGTGACCGGCGTGCAGGTGGGATTCATCGGTGATCTCCAGGGCCTCCGGCGCCAGGGCGTGGTTGAGACGTTCGCGGATTGTTTCCACCCGGTCCATCTCAACCCGGAAAGACCTGTTTCACCGGCTTGACGGTGACCCGGGCGTAGACCCCGGCCTCCACGTAGGGATCGGTATCGGCGAAGCGGCGCGCCTCTTCCAGGGAATCGAACTCGGCGATGACCAGGCTGCCGGTAAAGCCGGCCGGACCGGGATCGTCGCTGTCGATGGCGGGATGCGGGCCGGCGAAGATCAAGCGTGCCTGGTCCTGCAGGTCCGTCAGCCGCGCCAGGTGCGTGGCACGCACGCTCTTGCGCTTCTCCAGACTGTCCTCCACGTCCTCGCTCATAATGGCGTACAGCATGGGCTACTCCTTGTTGTCATCGGGCTCAATCAGTAGGCCCAGGTTTCCGTATCGTAATTGTAGGCGACGAACAGGTTGATGAACCCCAGCGTCAGGAAGAACAGGATAAGACTCAGGTTTACCCGCATCCACACATGGGGGGGCGCGTCGAAGGCCGAGCCGAGAAAGCGCCTGGCGATGTTCTGCTTGCCGATGAATTCGCTGGCCAGGCAGATGGCGGAAAAGATCCAGAACACCACCGAGGGCTTCCACTTGATGAACTCGGGGTCCCTGAACAGCAGGGTTGCACCTCCCAGCACCAGCACCACTGCGAGTATAATGAGATACTGCCTGTCCACCCGGCGGTGGATTAGCCAGACCACTCCGACCTGCAGCACAGTTGCCGCGATCAGGACCTCGGTCGCAAAGTAGACGCTCTGCTCGTGGTCCGCCGGTATGATCAGGGCGAGCAGAAAGGCGAGGGCGGGGAAGAAATCAATGAATAACTTCATTAATGTCGGGGCGTCATGATCAGGCTGTCATCTTAACGAATTTCAGTGGCGGGCACTATGGCACAGTTTTTCAGCATCCACCCCGACAATCCGCAGCCCAGGCTCATCGGCCAGGCCGCCGCCATCCTGCGCGGCGGCGGCGTCGCGGCCTATCCCACCGATTCCTGCTACGCCCTGGGCTGCCTGCCGGGGGACAAGGCCGCCGTGGAGCGTATCATCCGCATCCGGCGTCTGGACCCCGGTCATCACCTGACCCTTCTGTGCCGGGACCTGTCCGAGATCGGCGTCATGGCCCGGCTGGATAACCGCGCCTTCCGGCTGCTGAAGAAACTGACCCCCGGGCCGTACACCTTCCTGCTCAGGGCAAGCCGGGACGTCCCGCGGCGCCTGCAGCATGCCGCCAGCCGGACCATAGGCATACGCGTACCGGACAACACCATCACCTTGGCGCTGTTGGAAGCGCTGGGGGAGCCGCTGCTGTCCACCAGCCTGATACTGCCCGGCCAGGAGCACCCGGAAACCGAGGCGCGGGAAATCGACCGCACGCTGGGCACACGCATAGACCTGATCATAGAAGGTGGCGTGACGGGCATGGAGCAGACCACCGTGGTCGACCTGTCCGGCGATACGCCGGTGATCGTCAGGGAAGGCAAGGGGGATATCGCCGGTATTATCGGTTAGGTGAGGCGTGAGGGGTGAGCCGATATATGACCCTTCTGCCCCTCACTCTCATCCATGGGCAGTCAAGCGGCGAACCGGTATAATATACCGCTTTAGTCATAGGAGACTTCATTTTTGGCCATCACCGGTAACCAGCGTGTCCTGTCGGGCATGCGACCGACGGGACAACTGCACCTGGGCCACTACCACGGCGTTCTCAAGAACTGGCTGAAGCTGCAGAACGAATACGAGTGCTTCTTTTTCGCCGCGGATTGGCACGCCCTGACCACCGATTACGAAAACCCCCAGCACATCGCCGATTCCGTCTGGGAAATGATCATCGACTGGCTGGCCGTGGGCATCAATCCGGGCTCGGCCAAGATCTTCATCCAGTCCCGTGTGCCCGAGCACGCAGAACTGCACGTGCTGCTGTCCATGTGCACGCCGCTGAGCTGGCTGGAGCGGGTCCCGTCCTACAAGGACCAGCAGGAAAAGCTCAGCAACAAAGACCTCACCACCTACGGTTTCCTCGGCTATCCTCTGCTGCAGACCGCCGACATCATCATCTACAGGGCCAGTTTCGTGCCCGTGGGCGAGGACCAGGTGGCCCACGTGGAACTGTCCCGGGAGATCGCCCGCCGCTTCAATTACCTGTACGGCCGCGAACCGGGCTTCGAGGACAAGGCCGAGGCGGCGGCTAAAAAGATGGGCAAGAAGAACAGCCGCCTCTATCATAACCTGCGCCGCAGCTACCAGGAGCAGGGCGACGAGGCGGCCCTGGACAAGGCCCGGGCCCTGATCGAATCGCAGCAGAACATCAGCATCGGCGATCGGGAGCGGCTGATCGGCTACCTGGAGGGTGGCGGCAAGATGATCTTCCCCGAGCCTCAGGTCCTGCTCACCGAGGCCGCCCGGGTGCCCGGCCTGGACGGGCAGAAGATGTCCAAGTCCTACGGCAACACCATCGC
>JARRRO010000115.1:0-5700 GCA_037380645.1 Gammaproteobacteria bacterium
GACGCCGATCACACCGATACCGCCCTGCGGGAGCGTGCCCGCACCATGTTGGAAGCCGGCGGCATCCTCTACCTGCCCCGCAGCGGCTTCGAACTCAGCGAGGAGGAACGCGCCCTGGTCACCGACGCCGCCATCACGCTGCCGACGCGCCGGGAACGCCGGAGTCGCAATGGCCGGCCCACCGTGGTCTACGATCCCCGGCGAGGACACATTCTGCATGCGCGCATGCCCAGCCCCGGCCGCGAGGCGCTGGAAGCGATGATGGCTCGCTACAGCGACTGGGCGGCGGCGCTGGTGGAAGAGCTCCTGCCGGACTACACGGACATGCTGGTGCGCGATCGCCTTACCTACCGGCCCTGCGAGCGCGCCGATAAGCAGGGCCTGCACGTGGACGCGAGCTACGGCCGTCCCACCGAGGGACGCGGCATGCTGCGTGTATTCTGCAACATCAACCCCACCGGCCAGCCGCGAGTATGGCGCGTGGGCGAACCCTTCGAGCCCTTTGCCCGCCGCTACGTGCCCACCGCCAGGCCACCCCGGGCCAGCCGCATCGAGGGGCTGCTCGCACGCCTGGGCGTGACCAAGGGCCGACGCACGGCCTATGATCGGTTCATGGCCGATATCCGCGGCCAGGTCAAGCGGGATGTGGACTATCAACAGACGGGACCCCAGCGGGTGGTGAGCTTCCCCACGGGTTCGGCCTGGATCGCCATCACCGACCTGGTGCTGCACGGGGCTTCCTCGGGGCAGCACAGCCTGGATCAGACCTTCTTCCTGCCGGCCGAGGCCATGCGCGAGCCGGCGCTTTCCTCCCTCCGGATCCTGGAAAGACTGAGCGGCCGGAATCTGCTCTGATTCCGCCTACCAGCGTCGCCCGGCCAGGCCGTGCCAGAGTTTGCGCGGCAATGCGGCCAGCCGCGAGCTACGCGGCGTCAGACAGGCGTCCAGCGCTGCCGCGTCGGCGTCCACCGGCGCCCCCAACCCGGGGATTTCAAGTCCCGCGGACCAGAGGATACCGTTAATCACCAGTCGGCGCAGACCGGCGTGGGACCAGGCCGAGTGGGCGTCCAGTCCCGTAAACACGAAGGAACGGCCGCCACCAGGGCGCTCGTAGGCCCAGGCGACTACGTCAGCCGCACCGCCGTCCGGAGAACCCCCATGACGCCGACCCGACCACAGCAGCGGTGTGACGCCATCCATGCCTTCGGTGAACACGATGCCGTTCAGCCAGCCGTCGCGGATGGACCAGGGTGCCACCCCGCGGGTGACGGGGTGCTCGGGGAAAAGTTTGTGCTCACTCCGCCAGTGGCCGCGCCGGGACACACCTGGAGCGTAAACGCCGCCAAACAGGCGCCGGCCGAGGTCGAGATGCGCCTCGGGGAAACCCACTGCCTGGTGGATCAAGGCCAGTCCGGCGTCGTTCCGGGCGGCGTCTTCCAGGCGCCGGATACGTTGCGGCGAGGCCAAAAAGCCCTGCCGGCCCCCGCCCTTGTCGTAGAAGACCAGTGCCCCGGCCCCGTCCATCAGGGATTCGTCAGCCGGCCAGCCATCCGTGACCACTACCGGTTCGACCCCCGACGTTTGCGCCAGCAGCCCGGCCAGCAGGCGGCAGCCCCCCAGGTAGTCATGATGGCCGCGCCTGTCGTTGGGCTTGACCGGCCCGGCCACGAGCACGATGCGCACGGGGGGATCTGAATTTATCATGGCCGACTTGTTCGGTGGCTTGTTATAAAGCCACAGAGGACACAGAGATCACAGAGGAGATCATGAAAATGTTAATTTGATCGTCTGGATCAAACTAACTGTCCCAAGCATCGGGCCAAGTGTTCAATTTCAACAACTCTCTCTGTGACCTCTGTGGCTATCTTTAGCCGATTTTCTTCTTGTCACTTTCGGGGAGCACGTCCTGGACCACTACCAGTGTCTTCCATTCCGGCACCGGCGCCTCGCAGCCCGGTTCGGGCACGTATTCCGACTGTTCAATCTTTTTCATGCGGTGGATGTAACGCGGACAGTTGATGAACATGTTCTCCACCGTGATCCGGACGATGAGCTGGGCCTCGTGATACTCGGACAGCAGTTCGTCATCCCTGCTGACCGTGGCCGCGCCGTGCAGGCGCACACGATGCGGGTTCTCAAAGTCAATAAACAGCATGCCGATTCGGTTGTTGGCCAGCATGTTGCCCATGGACATGAACATGCCGTTGCCGTCATAGCTGGGAAAGGCGAGGGTCTTCTCGTCCAGGACCCGGACGAAGCCCGGCGCGCCGCCCTTGTAGGAAACGGTGGGATAGCCGTCGGCGTCCACGGTGGAAAGGAAAAACATGTCCCTGGTCTCTATGAATTCCTTGTCCTCGTCGCTGATGGTGTCGTGCACGATCACCTCGTGAACACGATCCGCCAGCCGGCGCGTGTCAAAGGCGTCCTGCAGTTCCCGTTGCTTTTTATGATAGAAGCTGCGCATGGAGAGCCCCCTAGGCGTTGTCGATAAAGGCGAACATGTCGGAGAAGATCGCATCCTCCTCCAGGCCGTGCCGCGGAAAGATGCGCTGCACTGCCTGGATCAACCCGACAGGGCCGCACACGTAAACCTCCAGTCCCTTGAGGCTGGGGAAGTCTTGCAGCACCGCCTCGTGCACCAGACCGCTGCGTTCCCCGGGCTCGGGCGCCTCTTCCGAGAGAACGGGGATGAAGTGGATGTTCTCATGCAGCTCCTCCCAGCGCCGCGCCAGGGACTCCAGGTACAGGCCCTCCCTCGTCCTGGCGCCCCAGTAAAGATAAACCGTGCGATCGATCCTCTCATTGATCATATGCTCGATGAGGGCCTTGATGGGCGCGAAGCCGATGCCGCCGGCGACCATGATGATCGGCCGGCCGGATTCGTGAATGAAAAAATCACCGTACGGGCCCTCGATGATGATACGGGCATCCTCGTCCATTTCGCACTGCAGCCACGCGGCGATGCGCCCGCCCGCCTTGCGCTGGATATGCAGCTCGATCAGGTTGTCTTCGCGGGGGGCATTGGCCAGGGAGAAGGGGCGAAACTTATGCTCTTCGAGCACGATGTTAATGTATTGTCCTGCGTGGAATCTGAGTGAGGCCGGCGAGACCGGCTGTAGCAAGACCTGCGTGATCTCGTGATTGAACGGCTTCAGGCCGGCGACGCGGCAGCTGACCCGCTGTAGCGCGGCGTTGTGCTCCATGGATGCGGACATGTCTTGGTCAAATCCCGTGATGCTGGAATCGCAGGATCGTAAGGTAACATTATCCGGCGAGGGTTGTTATGAAAAAAACCGGACCGGGGATCATCCCGGCAGACTGCGGCTGCTGGACAGCCAGCGCATCAGCGGGTCCCACTGTTCGCGGTCATACAGGGTCTTGGAAAAGGCGAATTCGAAGATGCTCAGGCCCCGCTCCGCCGCCTTGACGTAATTCTGGCTGTTGCGCAGTACGGTGACGAAAGGCAGTTTCCTGCCGCCCGGGAGCTTCATTTTGTCCAGGTAGTATTCCAGCCTGGCCGCGGCCACGGTGTCCTCACGCACCCGGTTGGCGACGGTGGCCAGCTTGACCTTCTGGTTGATAAGCCGGCGCAGGGAATACAGCTCGTTGATGAAGTGTTCCGCCGCGCGGATGTCCATGGGAGAAGGCAGGATGGGGATGACCATGGTGGGGGACAGGCGCGCAAAGTTCGCCAGCCTCTGGCCGTGCACGGCGGCGGGGGAGTCGATGACGATGATGTCGGCGGGTCCCGGGGTCTTGATCTTGCCGGCAGTGACGGTGGCGGCCATGATCGCCGGTGCCGATTCGGGCCGCAGCGCCAGCCAGTCGGCGCTGGACTGCTGCGGGTCGCAGTCCGCCAGGGCGACGCGCTTGCCCTGCAGGGCATAATAGGCGGCGATATTGGTGGAGATGGTGCTTTTGCCGCAGCCCCCCTTGGGATTCAGAACGATGATGGAACGCCTGCTCATGGCCGCAACTCCCCCTGCGCTATCAAAACGTAAGTTATGGCCGCCCCGGAGCCGCCGCGCGGGACGTTAGTAGTAATGACACCCCCGACAGACCGGCATCGCCGCTGCGGCGATGCCGACTTCCATTCTTACAGAGGATCGTGTTTGTTTGTCAAATAAAAATAAAAAGTAAATGCTGATTTCTCCGGCTATTTTACGGCGCGGGCGGGCGGCGGCCGCTCCCCGGGCGCATAAGTACTTGATTGGCGAAGGCAGCCGCAGCCTTGCGGCGCACAAGCCGGGGCGGGCTCAGTCGGCGTGGCGTGCCTGCATAAGCCGGTGCACGGCCGGGGTGATGATCAGCTGCATGGCGAGGATGCGCTTGCTCCCGGGGACGACGATGGTGTCCGGCGCGGACATGAAGGCGCCGTCCAGTTCCGCCAGCAGCAGGCCGAAATCCAGGTTCAGTTTTTCCAGCTTCCTGATGTGGACCACCGTGAAGCTCAAATCGTCGCCGGGGATGCTTTCCGAGGCGAAGGGGTTGGAGGTGTCCACGGTGGGCACGCGCTGGAAGTTGATGTCGGTGCGGGAGAACTGCGGCGTGATGTAATGCACGTAGTCGTGCATGCGGTCCAGGATCATGTTAGTGGCGTCTTCGGCGGTGTAGCCCCGGACCGCCTTGTCCCGGTGGATCTTCTGGATCCACTCCAGGTTGATGATGGGGACGACGCCGAGGAGCAGGTCCACCCAGCCGGCGACATCGACGGCGTCGGTGACCAGGCCGCCGTGCAGGCCCTCGTAGAACAAGAGGTCGGTGTCCCGGGGCAGCGGTTCCCAGGGTGTCAGGGAGCCCGGAGGGTAGTGATGGCGGGCGGCTTCCTGCTCGTTATGGATGTAATAGCGGCGGCGGCCGGTACCGCTCTCGGAATATTCCTGGAATACCGCTTCCAGCTCCTCGAACAGATTGCCCTCGGGTCCGAAGTGCGTGATGTCCTTGCCCGTGAGCTTGGCCTTGGCCACCTCCTCGTCCATGCGCCGGCGATCGTGGCGGTGGAAGCAGTCACCCTCGATCATGGCGGGGGTGATCCCCTCGTGCCGGAATATCTTTTCGAAGGCAGTCTTCGCATCGCTGGTACCGGCACCGGAAGATCCGGTGACGGCAACGATGGGGTGCTGTTTTGACATAATCTCAGGCTGTGGTTGGTTGAGTCCCGGGGCGTATTTTAACTCCACCCTTATGCCAGTACGGTATACTTAATGGCGTTTAAGTCGAAATTGTGACATGAAAGAGACAGGCAAACGAAGCGCTGACCTGAAGCTGTACATGCGCCTATTGGGCTATGTGGCGCCGTACTGGCGCATCTCCGCCCTGTCCGTGCTGGCCATGGTGGTATTTGCCGCCACCGATCCGGGGGTCTCCGCCCTGCAGAAACCCCTGTTCGATCACGCCCTCATCGGCAAGGACCACACCATGCTGATGCTCATCCCGGTACTGTTCGTTGGCCTGTTCGCCGTGCGCGGCCTGGCCTCGTACGTCAGCGGTGTGGCCCTGCATTCGGTGGCCAACAAGGTGATCATGGACCTGCGCGAAGCCATGTTCGCGCGCCTTTTGACTTTCCCCAGCCGCTATTACGACCGCCACACCACCGGCAGTCTGATCTCCAAGTTCACCTACGACGTCACCCAGGTCCGGGAGGCAGCCACCAACGCCCTGACGGTGCTGGTCAAGGACTCTCTGGGGGTGCTGGGCCTG